>JANNDF010000477.1:0-9963 GCA_031387445.1 Planctomycetia bacterium | reverse complement strand
GTTGTTGCCGGCGTTGATGTAGAACTCGTCACTGCCCAGGATGAGGGTGGCCGCCTGGCCGAACGACAGGCCCTGGAAGCCGTCGGCCCCGGCGTCCGACACCGACCGCTTCAGGTACGTCTCGAACTGACTCCGCACCACCCGCCGAATCCCCTCCGGCGAGCGGAAGAAGGAGTCCGACGCCGTGCCGCGGTCCATCCCGCCGTTCAGCAGGTTCACCCAGAGGTTGAAGTCGGCCGGCGACGCCTGGCGGCCGAGCATCGAATAGTACATGACGCTCACGAACTGCGTGTTGTTGTTGGCGGCGGTGAACTCCGGCGACAGGATGAACCCGCGGATCACGTCCGTCTCGGGAGTCCCGCCCCGCAGGCGGTCCCGCCAGTATGCAATCCCCGCGTAGTCCGTCTGCTCGCGGCCGAGGAAGTAGCGGAAGAAGAACCGCACTTGGGAGTCGCGGTGCTCGATCGAGTTGTAGAACCCGTTGGCGATGAACGCCCGCCCCTGGGGGATGAACGGCAGCCACGCCGCCACGTCGGACTCGCTCGCCTCCCGCAGCAGGGTCGAGCGGTACAGCCCCTTGATGAACGCCACGTCGGCCGACGCGCTCGGCCTGGGCGTGTACAACCCGGCCAGGGTGGTCGGCGCGCCGACGGTGGCGAGCGGGTGTTGCACCTCGAACGCGCCGACGTCCGGGAACTCGTAGTCGCGGGCGGTGCCCCGCTGGTCGTACACCGAGTAGTTGGCCACGGCCGAGGACGCCGTGCCGACCGCCGGGCTGTTCAAGCCGGGGGCGTGCGTCTTCGTCGGCCCGCCGTTGTCCTGCAGCGGCCCGAGCAGCGGGTCCACGCCGATCTGGTTGCCGTTGGTGCCGTTCGTCAACCCACCCGCGGTCGCCGCGTTGCCGATGACGTTGTTCGAGCTGGCGGCGACGAGCGTGCCGCTGATCTCATCCGGCGTTACCGGGCCACGCGCGTTGCCCGCCACGATGCTGTTGTGCAGCGTCGTCGGGCCATCGATGTACAGAAACCCGCCGGTCTCGCCGCCGGTGTTGTCGGCGTCGGCGCGATTCAGCGTGCCCGTCACGTTGACGAGCGTGATCGCGCCTCCCATTTGGTAAATGCCCCCACCGAACCCGCGCGACGCATTCCACGAGAAGGTGGTGTTGACGGCCGTCATCGTCGCATTCGTCCAGTTGAACATGCCGCCCCCGCCGTTCACCGAAGTATTCCCGGCGACGAGGCTGTTGGTGATGGTCAGCTTGCTGTTCGCCCCCTGCCAGTTGAAGATGCCACCCCCTTCGCCCCCGCCCACATTGTTCGAGACCGTCACGCGGTTCAGCGTCAGGTCGGTCTGGTTGTTCAACACCCCGGCGCCGAACACCGCCGTGTCGATCCCGTCCGAGTCCTCTTCGTCCACGAGGCCCGTCTGCCCACGGGTGATGGTCAACTGTTGCAGCCGGACGGCGTAGGTGCCGTGGGTGCGGCCGTCGAAGTAGAACACCTGCGATCGCAGGTCGGCGTCAATCGTCACGCCCGCGCTCGGGCCGCTGATGCTCACCGGCCTGCGAACCGCCAGCCGCGTGCCGCCGAGCGTGATCGTCCCGCCGTTCAGCCCCGCGGCGAACGAGATGGCATCCGCATCACCGTTGAGGTTGGCCAGGTCGATGGCTTCCCGGAGCGTGAAACGGCCGGCGGCCAGGTTGCCGTCGATCACGTCGGTCGTGGCGTCCACCACCAGCGGGATGTCGCGGCCGAACACGCGAAGGATGGCCACGTCGGTGCCGGCGGACGCGGTGGCCGCCGAGCCGACGCCGACCGCCCGCCCGCTCGGGTCGACGGCGAGGGCGAGCAGTTTGTCGGTGGCGGCCCCGCCCAGGTCGAACGCGTATCGCCTCGCCCCGTCGTTGAACGAACTGTCGAGCGTGCCGTCGGTGTTCACTCGGGCGAGGAGCACGTCGGAGTCGGCCACCTGTGCGTTGGTGACGCCGCCGAGGAGGATCCGGCCGTCGGGCTGTAAGACCAGGGCGTTGGCCGCGTCGTCGCCGTGGTACGAGACGGTCTGTTTGCCGTCGGCGTCGAACGTCGTGTCGTAGGAGCCATTCGTGTTCAGCCGGACGACCCCCACGTCGGTGCCGACCGACGTGGCCGTCCGCACCGTCCCCCCGAGCACGATCTTGCCGTCGGACTGAATCGCCACACCGGTCGCGGCGTCAGGGTAGTTGCCGGGGTCGAAGCGGAGGATGAGTTTGCCGTTGCCGTCGAAGGTCGTGTCGAGGCCGCCGGCCGACGTCAGGCGGGCGACGACGATGTCGGTGCCGGTGGCGGCGGTCGTGGCGGACCCGGCGACCACGATCTTCCCGTCCGACTGGATGGCCACCGCGTGGGCCCTGTCGACGTGTCCGCCGCCGAGGTCGAACGTGACGAACGTGTCCAGCGTCGTGTCGATCACACCCGCCGAGGTCAGCCGCGTCACGATAAAATCGGTGTCGGGCCCGACGAAAGTGCGATAGCCGGCCAGCACGATCTGCCCGTCGGGTTGGATGGCGATGGTACTGACCTCGTCGCCGCCGTTAGTCCGATTCGGCCGGGTCCAGATGCCGTCGGTGCCGAAGGTCGTGTCCAGCGTGCTGTCCGCGTTCAGCCGAACGACGGTCGCGTCCCGGCCTGTGGTTGTCGTGGAACTGTACCCGCCGAGCACGATCTTGCCGTCCGACTGGATCGCCACGGCCTGGGCGCGCGAGTCGAACGTGGTCCCGCCGTCGAAGGAGAAGCCGACGTTGACATAGCCGCCGCTGCCGCCGAAGGTGGGGTCCAGACTGCCGTTGGGGTTGTACCGCCAGACGCCCCAGTCGTTGTCGTTCGGGTATGTCCCGGTTGCGAACGAATCGTAGCCGGCCACCACGATCTTGCCGTCGGGCTGGATCGCCACCGCCCGCCCTTCGTCGTCGCCCACCAGGTTGTACGTCTGCATGCCGGTGCCGTTGAACAGCGGGTCGAGCGCACTCGCCGTCACCGCCGGCACCACGCGGTCTTCGAGCGGGTGGACACCCAAGCGGGCGAACTGCGGCTTCGAGATCGGGGCGACGGGAGTGCGGCGGAACAGTGGGCGAAGCCTGCGGGGCATGGGCGTCTCCCGGCGAGTGATCGGCGCGATGACAGATTACCGGAATTCACGGCCGACCACAAGAATATTGCCGCGTCAAGCGCTCCCCGAACTCAGTTCGCTCGTCGCCATCGCTGGGGCAGAGCAACTCGCCGCCTTGGCCCGCCACTTCTCACCCCCGCACTCGGTGCGGCTGACCAGCACCAGCGTGCGGTCGTCGGCCGGCGGAGCCGCCGATGTGAACCGCTCCAACTCCGCCACCACCTCCGACACGGCGCACGCCGAGCAGGTGAACGACTGGCTCAGCACGCCGTCGAGCCGCTGCTCGCCGAACGGCTCGCCGAGCGGGTTGACCGACTCCGTGATGCCGTCGGTGAACAGGACCACCGCGTCGCCGGGCTTCAGCCGGATGGTCTGCTCCGGGTACGGCCCAACGGCCCGGTGCGTCACCCCGAGCGGCAGCCGCCGGATCTGATCCACCGCCTCGAAGTGGGGCGACCCGTTCACCCGCCCCCGCGGCGCGGCGTGCCCGGCACTGGCGAACGTGACCGTGCCCCGCTTCGGGTCGAACACCGCGTAGGTAGCGGTGATGAAGTGACCGCTGGACACGGTGTACCGGCGGGCGAGCTGTTGGTTCAAGAAGGCGAGGAACTCGCCGGGGCGGGCGGGCGGGTCGGTGCGGGCGTGCGTCATGCTGTGCGTGACCGCCATGAGCACCGCCGCCGGGGTGCCGTGCCCGCTCACGTCGGCCACCAGCACGCCCAGCTTGCCGTCGTCCATCGGGAAGAAGTCGTAGTAATCGCCGCCGGCGCGGTTCGCCGTGCGGTAGTGAACGCCGACGTCCAGCCCTGGCACGTTGGGCACGTCGTCGGGCAGCAGTTTCTGTTGAAACTCGGCGACAGTTTGCAGTTCGTACTCGGCCGCGTCGTAAGCCGCTTGCAACTGCGACGACAGCAGCAGCGATTGCGTGGCCCGGCCGAACAGGTTCGTGAGCCACACCAGCTCGGGGATCTGCTCGCGGGGGAAGGCGTCGGGCTGCTCGCGGGTGAGCACGACGGCGCTGGTCGGCTGGCCGGCGTCGAACACCGGGATGCACAGCACGGATTGTTGCCCGGCCAGGTACGCGGCGGCGGGGTCGGCCGGGTCCACGGTCAGGCGGTCGATCACCCGCGGCTGGTCATCGGCCATCCACTCGGCGAACAGCCCGCCGCGGACGACCGGCAGTTTGTCCGCCTCACGGAACGGGTCGGGCGGGTTCGACCACCCGCTGAACCGCGTCACCCGCACGGCCGGCGTTCGCAGCCCGCGAGACGAAAGCGTGATCTGGCGGTCGGTCGGGTAGAGCTGGCTCATCCGGCGGGCGAACACGCGGCTCAGCTCGCCGGGGTCGGAGTACCGCGACAGTTCGCGCATAAGTTCGACGGCCACCGCCTGACGGGCGAGGGAGTTTCGCGCGGTGGGGTCGAAGAAGTCGGTGGGGGGGGTGAGAGACATAGCCCGCCTCCGCGGTGGAGAGATGTACCGCCGTCCGGGCGATCACAGTAGAAGCGGGGACCTGAGCGATTGCAACAACGAACTGGGGAATCTGTGCGGGCGGTGCCCGCAAAACCGGCAATGTTTGACAGGCAGCGGCTGCCCGGGAACGCCACCGTCTGTGATCTCCGTTAGACTGTGCCGAGCCAGTTCCTGACCGATTCGCACGTCCGCCGTTTTCCCGACCGGCCGACCTCTTCACAACATCCGGGATGCGAGCCGATTGCAGGGGAACTGACGCTGTCTGCATCAGCGATGGCCATGTCCTCTCACGGGGATAGAGTGGACATGACAATTTCGCAGCTCGCATTGGTCAGCCAGGGGGCATCTGAATGGATGTCTTGGTGGACTACAGCAACCTCGACACCGCGCTCCGTAGGAGCGGGCCGAAACTTGTTGTGGATCGAATTCTGGACACCCTTGTTCCGCATCTCAGTGCGTCGAATCGAGTGAACGTGCGACTCTACGACGGCTGGTATCAGAAACAGGCTCTGACGCCACGAGCGCAAGAGGTATCGGCCCAGGTAATGGCGAACTTCCCTACCACGTTCCCTTTCGTTGTGGCTGGCGAGGTCGCTAAGGTCATCGTAAAAGTCGAACTTGCCTACACCCTCCTCATCGCCCCAAGTGCTACCCTCTGGCACACACACCGGATGCGGGATGAGCCTCCCCGGTTAACGTGCGCCGACCCGGTGTCAGTTGGGTGTACCGCTACCCCTTGCGAGTTGACGACCACCCACCGATTCTTGAAGGACAAAAAGTGTCCGAAGGAGTCGTGTGAGATTGACATGGCGAAGCTGGTCAAGCGGAGCGAACAGAAGTTGGTGGACGGGATGCTGGCAGCGGATTTGTTTTTCGCCCACCTTCAAGGTTGGCCGGCGGTCGCGGTCGTATCCTCGGACGACGACATGTGGCCGGCGATTCGTACCGTCCTCGACCTCGGAGTTCAAGTGCTCCACGTCCACACGCTCAAGGGGCACCGCACCCCGACGTTCTACGAGCGGGGAACGAAGTCGAAGTACCTCGAACTCGATCTGGAGGGTAAGTCATGAACGCCGCTGACTTCCGCCGCATCCTGACGGCTTTCGCTGACCGCCCGGCGGACGTAGACCTTTCCAAAGGGACGCTTGTTCTGGAACTTCGGGGTGAACTCCGCGAAGCGCGAGTCCTTCAGCGACAAGGCGACCTATTCGTGGTGGAGGGCGACGATCACATACCGGCGTCCCAGTGGATCATTCGGAATGTTGCTCGGCTTCCCGAGATGGCCAACCGGATTCTCGACTACACGAAAGAGGTGCCGTACTTCGTAACACCCGCTGGCGATTTGCTTGACCGGCTTGACCTAGCTCCGACCGATGAGCAGCAGCAGGTTGCAGACACCCTCGACGCCGCGCTGAAGTTCCTCGATCTCCGGCCGGCGGGAGCAACGTCCATCCTTTACTTGACCTCCGATGCGGGGGAGGGAAAGACTTCGTTAATTACCCAGATGGCCCGTGAGCAGGCCCGGCGGTACAAGCAAAAGGAAACCGACTGGCTGCTCGTACCCATTTCGCTGGGAGGTCGAAACTTCATCCGTTTCGACGACGTGGTCGTCGGCGAACTGATGAACGACTACCGCTTCTCCTACTGGTACTACGGTGCGTTCCTAGAACTCGTGCGGATGGGTGTCGTCATCCCAGCGTTCGACGGGTTCGAGGAAATGTTCGTCGAGAATTCGGAAGGGGATGCCATCTCCGCGCTGGGGAATTTGGTGCAGAGCATGCAGTCCGAAGGGACAGCGTTGATCGCCGCCCGCAAAGCGTACTTCGAGTATAAAAGCCTAAAAACCCAAAGCCGTTTGCACGACTCCCGCGGCGGTCAGAGCGTGTCGTTTGCCCGATTAGGGCTTCGACGCTGGGATCGTACCAAGTTTGTGGAATACGGTTGTCGGAGGGGGGTGGCCGATGCCGAGGCCATCTTCGACGAAGTGGCCGTTAAGCTCAACAGTGCGGATCATCCGCTCCTGACCCGCGCAGTCCTCGTCCGCCAACTCTTCAAGGTGGCAGACGAGGCCAACGGCCGCGACGGGTTGCTCCGGCAGATCCAATCTCACCCGGACGACTACTTCCGCCAGTTCGTGGGATCGATCATCCACCGCGAGAGTCAGGACAAGTGGCTGATGAAAGGGGGCGACGACATCAAGACACCCCTGATCCCCGAAAGTGAACACTACGAATTGCTCGCCATGGTTGCCCTCGAGATGTGGCGAGATGGGACGGAATCGTTACGGTCAGAGGTATTGGACATCACCGCCGAACTGTTCGGGGAGTCAAAGAAGAAGGATAAAGTGGTCAGCCGACAGTTGATCGAGCGGCTGAAAGGTCACGCGCTCATCGTCCAGGCGACCGGCCACCGCTTCGCCTTCGACCACCAAGAGTTCTTTCACTTCTTCTTGGGCGAAGGGATCGGTAAGGTGCTCGCTACAAATAACCGCTCTTTCGTCGCAAGTGAACTTCGCCCATCTACCCTCCCGGATTTGACCGCCCAAGTTGCGGCGCGTTTTCTGCGGAGGGTATCCGTACAGCTACCGGCACTGGTGGCCACCGCCAACCAGATCGCGCTGACGGAACCGCGGGCGTCGTTTGTTAAGGAGAATTTGGCCGGGGTGCTGATCCGCGCGCTAGATGGCTGTCCGGCGATGAACGTTCGGTTCGAGCACGCCCTGTTCCCCCCTCAGGCACTGGCAGGCCGCGTGCTGAATGGTGTTGAATTCCTCGACTGCTACTTTCAGTCCAGTTCGCTCGCGCACAGCCAATTGACCAGTTGCCAATTTATCCGATGCGAGTTCGAAGCACTGGAACTCTCAAATGGTGTGACCGACACCACGCTCGACGGGTGTACCGTCCGAAGTGTGACCCCGGTCGGCGTCGGGGGGTCGGTTTTTGCGCCGCAACAGGTTCAGTCGGCTTTGGTCCGGGCGGGCTTTCAGTTCCCCGCCTCACTCACAGAGGTTGTCGATCCCGTTGAGACGGAAGAGCAAGTGACGCTCGTGGAGCGGATGCTTCGAGCGTTCACTCGACAATCGCAGATTAATGAGAATGTTCTCAGTACCCGCTTGGGAGTCGGTAGCCACCGATTTTTCACGGACGTTCTGCCGCAGTTGCAACGAGTCGGGGTAGTGCAAGAGGTCACGTATGCCGGTCGCGGTCAACAGAAAAGGTTCCAACTCGGTCGGCCACTCCAGGGGCTGACGGATGCGGTCGAGGGATGCGAGGGGCGGTTTGATCGCTTCCTCGAACTGGTAGTCGGGAACGCTAACTGACACCCCACTCGGCCGATGTTGTGTCTGCGCCGTACCTTCCCAGCCGACTCGCAACACGGCCATCGCGTCCGACAGGAGGCAGGCCCGTACGAGAAGCGGGCGGCGAATTCGCCGTAAGTGCTTGGCCGGCATGGGTGCTTCAAGCAATCCGGCATGATTCAAATGGAGGGTGGGGGAAAGTGGCTTGAATCATCCGTCGAGTCAGGCCAGCCCACATGCGGACAGCACGCCGGGTACGTCGCTCAGGTCGTTCAGCAGCAAGTCGGGCTTGTGCGTGCCCAGTTCGGCGAGGGTGTGCCAGCCGGTCGCCACCGCGATCACCTTCGCCCCGACCGCCCGTGCGCACGACACATCCAGCGGGGTGTCGCCGATCACCCACACGGCGTTCGCATCCACCGCCCGCCCCAGGTGCCGTTCCGTGGACTGGATCGCACTGCGGGCCACGTCGTCGCGGTCGAAGTGGTCGTCCCCGAACCCGCCGACGCGGAAGTGATCCCACAGGCCGAAGTGGTTGAGCTTCGTGGCCGCGCCGCGGCGGATGTTGCCGGTGAGCAGGCCGAGCAACACGTCGGAACGCCCGCGGGTGGCGTCGAGGATGGCGGTGATGCCAGGGCACACCTCCCCGCCGAGCGCGGCGAGTTGCACCGGCAGTTCGGCGAGGTACGTTTCGGTGAGCGTGGTCACGTTCGCGGGAGTCGCTTCGAACCCGTGCACGGTGAGCAACTCACGCCCGATGGCGCGATCCGTCCGCCCGCTGTACGGCACGGTGTCGAGGACGTGCGTGACGCCGAACGCCCGCCGCAGGGCCGTTTCCATGGCCGCCTTGCCCGCCCCGTGGGTGCGGATGAGCGTGCCGTCGATGTCGAAAAGCAGAGTGAGCATGGAGTGATGGTAGTAGCACGCCCGCCGCCGGCTGATAAATTACCCGTTGCTCTCTCACTCCCCTCCGAGGTGTCTTCCCGTGGCAGTGAACGTGGCGGTGGTCGGCGCGACCGGTGCGGTGGGCGACCTGATTCGGACGGTGCTCGCCGAGCGGAACTTCCCGCTCAAGTCCATCAAGTTCCTGGCGTCCGCGAAGTCGGCGGGGAAACAGGTGGACTTCGCCGGGAAAGCGTACACCGTCGAGGCGATCAGCGCGAAGGCGTTCGAGGGGGTGCAGATCGTACTGAGCAGCACGCCGGGCAGTGTGAGCAAGGAGTACAGCCCGATTGCGGTGGCGGCCGGGGCGATCGTGGTGGACAACAGCAGCGCCTGGCGGATGGACCCCGACTGCCCGCTGGTGGTGCCGGAGGTGAACGGCGACGAGTTGCACCACATCAAGAAGGGGATCGTGGCCAACCCGAACTGCGTGGCCATCCCGCTGTGTGTGGCGTTGAAGCCGCTCTACGACCTGTCGCGGGTGAAGCGGATCGTGGTCTGCACCTACCAGAGCAGCAGCGGCAAAGGGGCGACCGGGCTGACCGACTTCGACGCCCAGTTGAAGGAGTTCGCCGCCGGCCGGCCGGTGCCCGCACCCACCGCCCACAAGGCGCAACTGGCGAACAACGTCATCACCCTCGACTGGACGCTCGACGCGAACGGGTTCACCGAAGAAGAGAACAAGGTGGTGAACGAGACGAAGAAGATCCTGGGCGACGCGAGCATCGGCGTGGCACCGACGTGCGTGCGTGTGCCAGTGCGGATCGCGCACAGCCTGGCCATCACCGCCGAGTTCGAGCGGCCGATTTCGGTGGCCGAGGCGAAGGCGGCGCTGGCGAAGGCACCCAGCGTGGTGCTGATGGACGAGACGAAGGGCGAGTTCCCGCAGCCGCTGTACGCGGCCGGGCACGACGAGACGTTCGTCGGTCGGGTGCGGCAAGACCCGTCCAACCCGAACGCCCTGTGCCTGTGGGTGGTGGCCGACAACCTCCGCAAGGGGGCGGCCACGAACGCCGTGCAGTGCGCCGAAGAGTTGGTGAGACGTGGGATTGTGAAGTGAGGTGATTGGGCGAGCCGAGCACCGTGAGGTGCCGGGTGTGTTGAAGAAC
>JANNDF010000629.1:0-14439 GCA_031387445.1 Planctomycetia bacterium | reverse complement strand
GGAATCGGAACCCGCTCTCGGCGAGAGCGGACCACCCTAACAAACCCGCCGCATCCACCGCAGCACGTCGCCCGCGAAATCGACCGGCTCGAACTCCAGCGTGTGCTCGGCGTGCGGGTAGTCGATCACGCTCACACTCGTCGCGTTCCGCAGCCGCGTCAGGTACTTCCGGGTGCCTGGGTTGTCGAGGATGCGATCCCTCCCGGCGAGCATCAGTAGTACCGGCGTTCGCACCTTGCGGGCGGCTCGCTTCAGGTGCAGGTCGAACCGCACGCTCTCGAACAGGAACCGTGCGGTGGCGGCAGTCAGCCCGTTGCGGTCGGTGGCGATGTACTGCTGCCAGTCGGCATTCGCCGTGAACAGATCGGGTTCGTTCAGCGGGATGGGGAACAGCTTGGTGGGGTTGAGGAAGCGGGCGAGGGCGATCCGCAAGCGGGTGGGGAACGGCGGTCGCACCTTCGCCACCAGGCCGGGGCAAAGGAGCATCACCCCGTTCACCAGGCCGTGTTTCTCCGCTGGCACGCCGAGGGCCAGCTTGCCGCCCCACGAGATGCCGCCGAGGAACAGCGGCAAGTGCGCTTTCGTCTGGCGGACGTGCAGCAGGTACTCGATCACGTCGAGTTGCAACCGGCGGAATTCGGGTGTGTCCCCACGGCGGGCGGTGTTCAGCCCGGACCCGCGGCGGTCCAGGAAATGCACCTCGTACCCGGCTTCGGCGAACGCGGCGATGCTGCGGGCGTACCACCCGGCGTGACTGCGGATGCCGTGCAACAGCACCACACGGCCGACGGGTGCGGAACGCGGGTGAGAGACGTGGGCGTAGAAGCGGTAGCCGTCGGAGGCCGTGTGGGCGGTTAGCCGCGAGCCGACGGCGAGCGCGAAAGACCCGAGCGCGCTCGCCGTCGGCTCGCGGCTAACCGAACGTGCCTCACCCAATCAGCACCTCCTTCCGCACCGTCACGGCGTCCAGGCGGGCCGGGTCCACGATCACCCCGGTCCCGCTGCCGATCAACATTGGTGCCCACCCGCCGCGGCTGCTGAACGTGATGTCCTCCGTCGTCAAGGCGTCGGACACCAGATGCCGGTCGAACGACCCCTCGCGGGCGGTCAGACCGCCGACGCTGCACGCGAACTGCCGCCCCGCCCCGCTCAGGATGCCCGTCTCCCCCACCTGACAGCCGAGTTGGTAGCCCAGTTTGTTCCGCTTCGCGTACTCGGCCAGCCGCAGGGTGGGGATGAACCCGCCGCACTTCGAGAGCCGCAGGTTGAACAGGTCGCACCACCCGCCGGCCACCGCCCGCTCGGCGTCCACCATTCCGCAAAGCGACTCGTCCAACATGACTGGCGTCGGCACCGCCTTCCGCACCGCCGCCAGCGACGCCACCTGTTCGTGCGGCACCGGTTGCTCGACGCTGCGAAGGTCGAACCTTTCCAGTTCGCGGAGGCGGTCGGCGGCGGTGTCGGCGGTCCACGCCTCGTTCGCGTCGATGCGGAGGTCCACACCACCCCCGACACACCGGCGGATGGCCCGCAGTCGCTTCACGTCGTCCTGCCCGCTGATGCCCACCTTCACTTTGATCTGGCGGAACCCGGCCAGCCGGTAGGCGAGCGCCTTGAACCGCAGCTTCCACCCGCGGGAGGACAGCAGCACGCCGCTGTACTGAACCCGGTCGGCCGGCGCGTACAGGTCCGGGGCGAGCACCATCGTGGCGTTCATCAGCGGCTCGCCGACCGCCTTGCCGAACGCATCCAGGTACGCCAACTCGACCGCACACCGGGCGGCGTTCCCCTGGCACTTGCGGTCGTCGCCGGGGATCTCAGCCAACTTGATCGCTTCCGCAGCGGCGAGGACTTCGGGGAAGGTGGACGCCGGCTTCAACTGGCGGACGAGGTCGGACCGCGTTAACAGGTCGATGGTCGAGTCGATCGTCTCGCCGGTGACGTACTCCCGCGGCACGCCCTCGCCGAACCCCACTTTGCCGTCGGAGAGTTGCACCCGCACGATCAGGTTGTCGGTCTCGGTGCGGGCGTGGGAGGCGTGCTTGACCGGCCGGCGGAGGCGGAGGCGGACGTGTCGGGCTTCGAGCGAGACGACGTGCATGGGTCTTCCTGGTGAACCCCGGCAGTCATGCCGGGGGTGGTTTGTGCTTCCAGCCACCCCCGGCATGACTGCCGGGGTTCACCCGCCGGCTACTTCTTCCGCGCGATGGCTTCCTGCACGGCCGTGCCGAGGTCGGCCGGCGTCTTCGCCACCACGATGCCGGCCGCTTCGAGCGCCTTGATCTTGTCGGCCGCGCTGCCGCTCCCCCCGCTGATGATCGCCCCGGCGTGGCCCATCCGCCGGCCCGGCGGGGCGGTCTGCCCGGCGATGAACGCGGCCACCGGCTTGGTGACGTGCTTCTTCACGTACTCGGCCGCGGCTTCTTCCGCCGTCCCGCCGATCTCGCCGATCATCAGGATGGCTTCCGTCTGCGGGTCTTCCTGGAACAACTTCAGGCAGTCGATCTGGCTCGTGCCGATGATCGGGTCGCCGCCGATGCCCACGCAGGTGGTCTGCCCGTATTTGAGTTGCGTCAGTTGGAAGACGGCTTCGTAGGTGAGGGTGCCGGAGCGGCTGAGCACGCCGATGCCGGTGCCACCGGGCTTCACCGGGGTGTGGATGTACCCCGGCATGATGCCGATCTTGCACTCGCCGGGGGTGATCACACCGGGGCAGTTCGGGCCGACCATCCGCACGCCCGGTTTGGACGCCAGGAACCTCTTCACCTTCGCCATGTCCAGCACCGGGATGCCCTCGGTGATGCACACAATGACTTTGATGCCGGCGTCGGCCGCTTCCATGATCGCGTCCGCCGCCCCGCCCGCCGGCACGAAGATCATGCTGGCGTTCGCCCCGGTCTTGGCGACCGCTTCGGCGACCGTGTTGAACACCGGCAGCGAGTTGCCCGATTCCTTGCCCGTCCAGGTGGTGCCGCCCTTCTTCGGGGTGACGCCCCCGACGTAGGTGTGCGGGGCGTACTCGACCGACTTGTCGGTGTGGAACGACCCGGCCGAACCCGTGATCCCCTGGGTGATGACGCGGGTGTGCTTATCGATCAGGATGCTCATGAACGACTCTGGGGAGGGCTGGTGCGTGTCTGCCCGGCGAGGTACGCCGCGAGGCGGGTGTTGGATTGATACAGGTGACTGCGGTGGCCGGCGAGCGTGAGGTAGCCGCCGAAGACGACCAGAGCCAACCCCGCCGCCGCCAGCGGCAGGTTCAGGTCGTTGGTCTGGGCGGCGCGGAACTCGAGCAGCAGCCCGCACCCGGCGGCGATCAGCCCGAGGACGATTTCCGCCTTCGCCCACACCGGGTTCAGCCGCTTGAACCCGGCGGCGGTGTGCAGGCGATCGATCTCGTCGGCAAGCGGGTCGGGCACGATCTGCTCCGTCGGGTGTGCTCTGCTCGCGGAGCGAGCGGTCTGTTTGGAACCTGCTCGCGGAGCGAGCAAAGCACTACTTCACCTCGACAGCGTCCACCAGCCACTCGCCGGCACGGGTGCCCTTCACGCTCTTAATGGTCGCCGTCTTCTTCCCGCCGGCGAGCGCCAGATCCGCCGTCACGCTGCCTTTGCTGGCGCCGCTCACGGTGTACTTGTCGGCCCCGCCGAACAGTTCGTCCAGCTTGTTCTTGATCGCCCCCTGGTCGAACCCGCCGAACGGACTCTTGCC
Source organism: Planctomycetia bacterium (assembly GCA_031387445.1). GTDB lineage: Bacteria > Planctomycetota > Planctomycetia > Gemmatales > Gemmataceae > JALHQU01. The sequence goes on along the minus strand of JANNDF010000629.1, from coordinate 10,728 downwards.
GAGCGCGTTGCGGGCGTTGTCCGTCAGCAGGGCGGAAGCGTGAGCGTACTTCTTGCGGAGGACGGCGTCGAGCAAGGCTTGCGCCGCGAACTGCGCCGGTGCGTCGTCGCCGTTCAGGGTGGCGTCCGTCATCCCTTTCACTCCGACGCTCAGCCAGTCCACTTTGTAGCCAGCCCCGCTCTTCACCAGCCGCAGCAGCGTCCGCCCGCCGCCGGTCTTGCTCTTGCCCACCGCGAACGCCGACCCGTCCGGCCCGGCGGCCACACTCACGTCGTCGGCCGCCACTTCGGTGGCCAGGAACGTCAGGTCGGCGGCGGGCGAGTCGGAGAACACCTTCGTGAACTCGGGCGTCAGTTGGTCCGGACTCGCCTTCTTGTCCCGCACGGCGACGAGGAAGTCGGTGGCGAACTTCTTGGCGGCATCGGCCGTCTTCGGGTCGGTCGGCGGGGTGGTGGTGCCGGGTTTGGTCGGCGTGCCGGCCCCCTTGTTATCCCCGGTCGGGCCGGTGGTGCCACCGCACCCGCTCAGGAATGCGGCCGCCATCAGGGCGGGTAGAACGATCCGTGTCAGGCGCATCGGCAGGCTCCGGAAGTCGGGGTGAAAGTCAGGCGGTCGGCGGAGAGGGGGGCTGTTGACCGGGCAGGGTGAACAGGTCGGCCACTTCCAATCGCAGGTCGGGGAGGACGCCGTTGCCGGTGAGTTCGTCGGTCTCTTCCAACCGCTTCCGGAGTTCGTTCGGGCGGAAGACGTGGACGGCCCGCTCGTCCGGGTCGATGACCCAGATGAGCGGCACCCCACGGGCTTCGTACTGGTCCACCCGCCGCAAGGTTTTGCTGAACTGGTCGGAGGGCGAGAGCACTTCGACCACCAGCGAGGGCACCCGCTCGGAATGCCCCCGACTCATCTCCTCCACCTTCCGCCCGTCCAGAAACAACATCACGTCTGGGCCACGGACGCTGTCCGGCCGGCGGCGGACGATCAGCCCGGTGTCGTTCGTCATCAGGTAGCCGCCACGCGGGATGACGTACCCGCCGAGCAGGTGGGCCACAATCCAACACAGCAACCCGTGCAGTTCACCGGGCGAGGGCATGGCGATCACCTTTCCGTCGTCCAGTTCGTACCGGGTGCCCGCGTTCTCCGGGCGGTTGGCCCACTCGAAGAACTCCTCGGCCGTCATGAGTGCCGTCGAAACCGCGGACATGCCACGCCCTCCGTGCGGGTCGTCACTTGGCCAGTTCGACCACCATCTTGGCGGCGTCGGTCAGGGTCGGGGCGACACGGATGGCCGGGATCTCGTCCTTCACGGCGCCCAGGATCTCGCGGGCCTTCTCCACCTCGTTCCCCTCCAACCGCACAACCACCGGCACGTTGAACCCGACCTCGCGGCCGGCCTTCACCAGTGCCTCCGCGATGCGGGCACAACTGGCGATGCCGCCGAACACGTTCACGAAGATGGCCTTCACCTTGCTGTCGCTCAGGATGATGCGGAACGCCTCCACCGCGTTCTCGGCCGTCACCCCGCCGCCCACGTCGAGGAAGTTGGCCGGCCCGATGCCGAACTCCTTGCCGTAGTAGTTCACCATGTCCATCGTGGCCATCGCCAGCCCGGCCCCGTTCACCAGACAGCCGATGGTGCCGTCGAGTTGGATGTAGTTCAGGCTGGCGGAGGCGGCGCGGATCTCGGTCGGGTTCTCTTCGGCCAGGTCGCGCAGCGGGGCGAGGTCTTTGTGCCGGAAGCCGGCGTTGTCGTCGAAGTCCACCTTGGCGTCGAGCACCACCACGTCGCCCTTCTTCGTCACCGCCAGCGGGTTCACTTCGACGATGCTGGCGTCCTTGTCGAAGTAGAGCTTCGAGATCGCCATCAGGATCTTGACGACCGGCCCGATCTGGTCGTTGGTGAACCCCAGGTCGAATGCCATCTTTTGGGCCTGGTACGGCTTCAGCCCGGTCTCCGGTTGCACCTGCACCTTGAAGATCAACTCCGGCGTGTCGTGCGCCACCTTCTCGATGTCCATGCCGCCGGCCGCCGACCCCATCAGGATGGGCATGCCGGTCGCCCGGTCGAGCACCATGCTGACGTAATACTCCTTGTCCGGCTCGGCGTCGGCCTGCACGATCAGGGTCTGAATCTTCTGCCCTTCGGGGCCGGTTTGCAGCGTCTTGAGCGGGTACTTGAACATCAACTCGGCGACCGCCTTCGCCTTGTCGCGGTTGGACACGAACTTCACCCCGCCGAGCTTCTCCGGGTGGCCGAGCAGTTGGCCCGCCCCGCGCCCGCCGGCGTGAATCTGCGCCTTCACCATCGCCCCGCCGCCGTTGCTCAGTTGGTCGAACGCCGTCGCCACTTCGTCGGGGGTCTTGCACACGACGTGCTTCGGGATCGGCGCGCCGTAACCGGCCAGCAGTTCCTTCGCCTGATATTCGTGGACTTTCATCGGGGGTTCCGGGCGGGTGTCAGAAGACGGATGGTGAAGGAGTTATAGGAGGCGGGGAAGGGACAGCGTATCAGTCCCATTCGAGCGCGGCGGACGGGTCGTCGTCGGAGGCGGTGCCGAATGTCAACCGCCGGTTGTCGAGCACCCCGCCCCACAGCCCCAGGAGAATGACCGGCGGACCGCCCGGCTCGGCCAACTGCGTCACGAGCGAGTCGATCTGCAACCGCGGGGCGGTCAGGGCTTTCCCGGCGAGCACGACAGGGACACGAAGCCGGGCCAAGCGGAAGGTGTACCGGAAGCCGAGCGTCTGGCCGACCAGTGGCGGGTTTCCCGCGACCGGAAGGATGTCGAAGTCTCGGCCCTCCCGCCAGCGGAAGTCGTGCGCCCAGACCCGGTGCGGGAAGTAGGAGAGCGCCGCGCCGGTGTCGATGATCGCACGCTGAGCGCCGGGGATGAGTGGCACCCGCAAGTAGCATGTCAAACGCCGCAGTGGCACTCGGGCCAACCCCGACTGCGGCGGGTCGAGCGCGATGTTCCCGTCGGCGACACCGCTGATTTGAAACGGTTGGAGAATCAACTCAACCCGTGGCAAGGTAAGTCTCCGCAGACAGCATCCACGGGTAATCGATCACCAGTCGGGCGGGGTGGACTCCCAATTCCACCGCCACCCGCTCCCGCAACGCCTGTGGATCCTTGTCGTACCCCACGATCCGCCCGTCGTAGAAGGCGATGAACTGGTACGGGTGGGTGCCGTCCGGGTCGATCTTCAGCCCGGCTTTCTGGGCATCGTCGAAGCGGATCCACTCGGCGTGGCACTCCTCGAACGTCGGCTCGTCGAGCGGCGAGCCTGTCGTCCGCGGCGGGGCCGGCACGGGAACGGTGTTAGTCAACGTCGGGGTCACGGGTCGCCCTCCGGGGTCACGTTTCAGTTTACCCGATCCGCCCCACCAACGAAACGAACCCCGGCGGTGACGCCGGGGTTCGCGGGATCACAGGCCGCGAGGCCTGTGCCACCAGTGATCGACTATCGCCCTTCGCGGACGGTGCCCGGCGGTAGGTCGGCCAGTTCCACCGGCACGGCGGCATAGTGGCTGAACTCCATGCTGAAGCTGGCCTGCCCCTTGGTGGCCGACCGCAGGTCGGACGTGTACCCGACCAGGTTGGCCAGCGGCACCTTGGCCGTCACTTGCGCGACGCCCATCTCCTCGCTCGTCTCCTCGATCACCCCACGTTTGCTGCTGATGTTCCCGGTGATCGACCCCTGGTAGTCCTTCGGGCAGACCACCACCACCTTCATGATCGGCTCGAGCAGTTGGATGCCGGCCTTGCTCTGCGCCTCGCGGAACGACTCCCGCGCGCACAGGTAGAAGGCGTCCTGCGACGAGTCCACGTCGTGCATCTTGCCGAAGTGCAGCTCGAACTCCAGGTCGACGAACGGGAAGGGGTACTTGTAACCCTTCTTCGCCTCTTCCCGGAGGCCCTCCTCCACGCTCGGGATGTACTGCTTGTCGATCGCCCCCTGGGTGATGGCGTTCACGAAGTACACGTTGTTCGGGTCCGGCTTGATCTTCGGGTCGCCCAACTCCTCGATCTCCTTCACCTTCTCTTCCACCTGTTCGGGCGTCATCGGGGTGTACTTCACCGCGATGACGGCGAACTTCCCGCGGCCGCCGGTCTGCTTCTGGAACTTGTACTCGAAGTCCACCATGCGGGCGAGGCTCTGGCGGTACGCCACCCGCGGGCGACCGAGCTTCACGCTCTCGGTGTCCTCCTGCTTGATGTTCACCGCCCGCTTCAGCTTCTCGATGCTGATCTCCAGGTGCAGCTCGCCCATGCCGGACAGGATCGTCTCCTTCGTCTCGTCGTCCGTGTGCGTCTTCAGGGTCGGGTCGTCCCGCACCAGGCGGTTGAGCGCCTCGCCCACCTTGCCGGCGTCCAGCAACTTGCTGAACGAGAGGGACTGCGAGATGACCGGCTTGGGGAACTGGATGGCTTCCAGCGCCACCGGCTCGTCGGTGTCGGACAGGGTGTTCCCGGTGAACGTGTCGGCCAGGCCCATGGCGGCGACGATGTCGCCGGGGCCGGCGCTCTCCAGCGGGATGCGCTTGTCACCCATCATCCGCATGAACCGCGCGATCCGCTCCCGCTTGCCCGTGGTGGTGTTCGTGTACGTCTCCCCGGGCCTCATGGTGCCGGAGTAGACGCGGATGTAGACGAGGTCGCCGTTCACTTCGGCCACCGTCTTGAACGCCAGCGCGCTCATCGGCTCGCTCGCGTCCGGCTTCCGCAGGAAGGCCTCCTTCGTCTTCGGGTGGATGGCGTTGACGGGCGGGCGGTCGAGCGGGCTGGGCAGGCAGTCCACCACCAAGTCGAGCAACTGCTGCACCCCGTGGAACATCTTGCTGCTGCCGCAGTGGACGGGCGTGAAGGTGTTCTCCAGCGTCCCCTTGCGGAGGGCGGCCAGAATCTGTTCCACACTCACGTCCTTCCCTTCGAGCACCGCCTCCATGATCTCGTCGGACGCCAGACTCACCCCGTCGAGCATCTCCGCCCGCCGCTTGGTCGCTTCGGCCGCGTACTTCTCCGGGATGTCCGTCGTGTAGAACTCGCGGTGCGTCTTGTCTTCCATGTTGCGGGTGATCAGCTGCATGCGGATCAGGTCGATGATGCCTTCCAGCTTGTCGTCCTGCCCGGCCGGGATGGTGACCACCACCGGGTTGGCGTGCAGCTTCGTCTTCATCTGCTCGACGCACGCCCAGAAGTTGGCCCCCATACGGTCCAGCTTGTTCACGTAGGCCAGCCGCGGCACCTTGTACTTGGTCGCCTGCCGCCACACCGTCTCGGACTGCACTTCCACGCCGCCCTTGGCGCAGAACACCCCGACCGCGCCGTCGAGGACGCGGAGGGACCGCTCCACCTCGGCCGTGAAGTCCACGTGCCCGGGGGTGTCGATGATGTTGATGGCGATGTCGTTGCCGGCGTGGTCCTGCCAGTCGATGGACACGGCGGCGCTGTTGATGGTGATGCCCTTCTGCCGCTCCAGCGGGTCGAAGTCGGTGGTGGTGTCCCCGTCGTCCACGTCGCCGACCTTGTGCTTGGTCCCGCTGTAGTACAGGATCCGCTCCGTGGTGGTGGTCTTGCCGGCGTCCACGTGGGCCATGATCCCGATGTTGCGTACTTTGTCGAGCATCGTTCGCCTGCCCCGGCTCGGCGGCCGGGGTGAAAGGGGGGGACAGTCGGCGGCGGGCACTCGTCCGCTGCCGGGAGCCGTAGCTCACTGGGAGTGTAGGTACGACCCGCCCGGATCCGTTCAGGTTCACCGGCCGGGCGGAAAGCAAACACTCATCCTATCGCCGAGGGTCAAGGCGTCTACACAGGCCGTGCGAAGGAACGGTGAATGCCCACGGGTTGGGGTGTGACTGGCTGAGTACGAAGTTCTATCGTTACGTCCGATTCTGTGGGAGACGGTCATGCCCGCCAAACGACGACTTTACTACCCGACCTGTGCATCGGACAACTTGAAATCCATCGGTTCCAACGGGATCGAGCCGGACGCGGGGTACACCTGCCAGGACTGTTCACAGACGCTACGGAAGCGAAGGTCCGGGTGGTTCTACATCTTCATGGTCGGCTTCGGGCTGGTGATGTGGCCGGTCGGGATCGGGTTCTTGATCTTCGGCGGCATTACCGTGTCGGTACGGCTCCTGGTGATGGGTGGCATCGGTTTCATCGGCGGGCTGATCTGCTTCGTGTACGCGGTTCGTCGCTTGAGCCACCCCGTGCCACTACTCGAACAACCGCAACTGGACTACCGCCCGCCGGCCCCACTGCGACCGACCCCAGAATCGGTCGAGCAACCGGCTCCGGTGGAGCAACCCGAGCCGCCGCCAATCCCAATCTGGCGGGTAACCGGCTACCTAACGGCATCCGGCATGGCACTCGTCCGCGAGATTGAAGCCGAAAGTGGCGTGGACGCCGCAACCGTGGCGGAGTTGAACGGGATGACGGTCACTCAGGTCGATCGCGTCGATCGCGTCTCCTGACTGGCCGTGCCCCTCGCAGATGCTCTGAATCCATCCCCTTCGCTCGTCCCACCCCTTCCACGGGGTCCGCTTGACGAAGGCGTTCGCCTTCGGCTCGTTGGCGAACTCCGTCTTCTGCTCGTCCTACTTGAGCACGACCTGACTTGCCCGCTGGAAATGCTCTGACTTCCGAGGGCAACGCCGGGACGCTCCGGCGGATATCTCAATGCCGCATTGTCGGCATCGTTCGCCGGGCCTACACTCGCAACGCGGTTCTCTCCCCACTCCCGCATCCTCTCCCTCAAAGTCCCATGTCCACCCCCCCCGTGAAACCACGCCGGAAACGTCGGGCGTGGCCCGTGCTGGTGCCGGTCATCGTGCTCACTCTGATCGGACTGGCACTGGCCTGGCCGAACAGCCCAGTGTATCTGAGCAAGTTGCTCGAGCCCGAGCCGAAGTGGAACAACCGCACCTCCAAGGAGTGGGCGGGGGGGCTCGCCGCGGCGGACAAACAGGCGCGGGTGGACGCCGCCTACTCGTTGGGCAAGATGAACGCCGACGGGCGGAAGGCCCTGCCTGAGTTGGTGCAGGTGATGCAGACCGACTCGGAGCCGGACGTGCGGGCGGCGGCCTCGGATGCGGTGTGCCGGATGGCGGCGGCCACCGACACGGACGCGATGAGGAACGAGTACGCGAGCCTGACACTGGAGGGGTTCAAGGCAGGCCTGTCGGACGCCGACCTGCGGGTGCGGTACAACTCCGCCACCGGACTGATCAAGCTGAAGGAGCGGGGCCGGTCGGCGGTCCCCGCACTCCTGACCGCCGTCGCCGACCCGGCGAACGACACCAACCTGAACATCTACCACATCACCATCTGCCAGGCCATGCTGCGGGCGGTCGGCGAGGTGGCGGCCGGAACGCCCGACGGGGTGGCGACGTTCACCGCCATCCTCGACATCAAGGTGGAGCCGTCGACGGTGCGGTCCGGCCCGCGGAGCCGGGGCGGCCGGGGCGAGGCGCCCAAGGACCAGCCGGAGGTGCGGAACCGATTCGTCCACGAGTCGGTCAACCGCCGGATCGCCGTCACCGGGTTGGGGCTGTCCGGCGAACACGGCCGCTCGACCGCCACCAAGATCCGCGAGTTGCTCACGACGACAAAGGATGACGACGACCGGTTCGTGGCCGCCGAGGCGCTCCAGCGGATGGGGCTGCCGGCCGACGGGAAGTGACCCCACGTCCCCCGTCCACGAGCCGCCGCCCCGCCGGTGACCTTTCACCGGCGGGGCGGCGGCGTTCACCCGAGGATCAAATCCCCTTCTCGTCCCACCCCTTCCGCGGGGTCCGCTTGACTAAGGCGTTCGCCTTCGGCTCGTTGGTGAACTGCATCTTCTTCTCATCCCACTTGAGCGCGACCTTCGGAAAGCGGGTGGCCAGGCAGCCGAGCAGCACCATCTCCGTCAGCGGGCCGGCGTAGCTGAACGGGGCGCTCGCCTTCACGTCCGTGCCGCGGGCGGCGTCCACCCACTGGATGTAGTGGTCGTCGCCTTTCACGTCGGGCAGCTTCGCCTTGGTGTTCTCCCCGTCCACGAACACCCCCGTCGTGCCGGCGTCGTACGGCGAGTAGTACACGCCCTTCTCGCCGATGTAGATGCTCCCCTGACCGCTCAGCGGCTCCTTCGTGCCGATCAGCTTCGTCACCTCCGCCGGCGGGCGGTTCTTGCCGTTGTACCACGTGAGCGACACGGTGTCGGTCGTGTACTTGGTGCCGGGGAAGACGAACTCCACCTGCCCGTTCAGCCCCCAACTGGTGTCGTTCGGGGCGTCGCCGACCGACTCCACCTTGTTCGGGTTACCCACGCCGAGCGAGCCGAACACCGGGTCGAGGATGTGGCAGCCCATGTCGCCGAACGTGCCGGTGCCGAAGTCCAGTCGCTTCCGCCAGTTGCCGGGGTGGTAGTACCCGCCGCCGATGAACGGGCGGTCTTCGGCCACGCCCAGCCACAAGTCCCAGTTCAGTTCCTTCGGCGGGGTGTCCTTCGCGTCCGGCTTCGCCTTGGCGTCGCCCCAGTCTTTGCCGCTCCAACTGTGGACCGCCTTCACCTTGCCGATGATGCCGTCGTGGATGGCCTGCACCACCTGCTTGTGCTTGGCCGCCGAGTGGATCTGAATGCCCATCTGCGACACGATCTTCGCCTCGGCCGCGGCGAGTTGCAGTTGGCGGCACTCGTGCAGCGTCTGCGTCAGCGGCTTCTGCGTGTACACGTGCTTGCCCGCCTTGATGGCGCGCATCGTGGGGCAGGCGTGCATGTGGTCCGGGGTGGACACGTTCACCGAGTCGAACTTCTCCTTGTCGAACATCTCCCGCCAGTCGGCGTACACCGTCAGGTCGGGGAACTTCTTCTTCATGGCGGCGGCGGCGTTCGCGTCCACGTCGGCCACGGCCACCAGTTTCAGGTTCTTGGACTTGGTGAGCGAGCCGATGTCGGACGCGGCCATACCGCCGGCGCCGACGCTCACGTGCAGGAGCGTCTCACTCGGGGCGGCGTGGGCGAAGTTGCGGAACACGAACGGGGCGGCGAGCGCGGCGGCCCCGAACTTGAGGGCGGAACGGCGGGTGACGCGATGGGTCATGGGAGGGAACCTGTGTGGGTGGGGTAGGCAAGTTACTGGAACCGCCGGCGTGAGCCGGCCGGGTGTGATTCGCCACCCGGCCGGCTCACGCCGGCGGTTCCAGTAGGTCACTTGATCTCTTTGATCTTCACGTTGCGGAACTCGACCGGGTCGTTGTGCCCGCAGAAGCCGAAGTAACCCTTCGTGCGGTCCTTGCCGGGGTGTTCCTTCACCGTCTTCTCGTCGGTCACTTTGCTCAGGTCGGCGTCGAGGATCTGCGTGCCGTTCAGTTCCACCTTGATGGTCGAGCCTTTCACCGTCACCACCTGATAGTTCCACTCGCCGACGGGCCGCTGGTAGCCGCGAGCGGCGGCGGCCATCTTGTACGCCGACCCGTGCGCCTGCGACGGGATGATCCCCTTGTAGTCGTCGTCGAGCACTTGCAGCTCCGTCATGCCGATGTACGCGCCGTCGCCCTTCCCGCCGGGGTAGCGGATGGCCAGCCCGTTGTTCCCGTTCTTCGGCAGCTTGAACTCCAGCGCCACCTGGAAGTCGGCGTACTCGTCCGTCGTGTACAGCACCCCACCCTTGTCCTTCTGGCACCGCACGGCCCCCTCCACCACCTCGTAGTTGTCCGTCGCCCCCTGCCAGCCGGTGAAGTCCTTGCCGTTGAAGATGTCCTTGAACCCGTCGCCCGCCTTCTTCGCCAGCAGTTCGTTCGCCTCCTTCGCCCCGATCTCGCGGACGAAGATGTTCCGCCAGTAGATGGGCAGCTTGGGCGGGTGCGTTTGCAGCAGGAACGGGGCGGCCTTCTGCACCGGCGACTTGCGGTCGTAGTAGTTCTGCAAACGGGCGTGATCGACCACCAGCTTGTCGTTCAGGTGGACCGTACACCGCTCGCCCAGCACGATAATGCGGAACTGGTTCCACTCGCCGGCCGGCTTGTCCGCCTTCACCAGTGGCATCCGCTCGACCGCGTCGGCCGGCTGGTTGTTCCACAGCCCGCCGCTGCCTTTGGCGTTGCCGTTCTTCACCTGGGCCGGGTCTTCCGGGTCCCACACCTGAATCTGCGGGATGCCCTTCGGGTAGATGCCGGCGTCCACGGTGCCAGTGATCTTGTACTCGACGAGCAGTTCGAAGTCGGCGTAGTCCTTCTCGCTCGCCAGGAACGGGCCGGTGCCCTTGTTCACCAGCACGCCGTCTTCGATGGTCCAGTGGTCCTTCAGCGCAGCCGTCCAGGTGTCGAACTTCTTCTGCCGCTCTTCCGGCGCCAGCTTCGCCATGTCCACCGGGCTGCCGCCCTTGCTGTGGATGTCCCACCCCTTGAAGTTGGTGAAGTCTTTGCCGTTGAACAGGGCGGTGAACCCTTTCGGCGGTACCGGGTCGGCGGCGGAGCAAACCGCACCGAGCAACAGGAGTGAAGCGACGGACAGGGAGCGCATGACAGACCTCAAGTGCAGAGAGGAGGCCCGGAACGGGCGAAGGCAGGCTGTGGGCAGATGGTACGCGACAGGGGAGGTGGTGCCCAGAGGGACAGAAGAGACCTCACCCCCCGGCCCCCTCTCCGAAGCGGAGAGGGGGTGTTGTGCTCAGAGACCTCACCCCCCGTCCCCCTCTCCATGAATGGAGAGGGGGTGTTCAAGACGGATACGCTTTCGGTG
>JANNDF010000614.1:0-3541 GCA_031387445.1 Planctomycetia bacterium | reverse complement strand
CCCGGTCCCAACTCTACCGACCGGGGTCACAGACCCCGGCTACAGTTTCAGGATCCCACATGATCTCGCGGTTCTTCATCGACCGGCCGATCTTCGCCAACGTGATCGCCGTCGTCACCCTGCTGTTCGGGGCGGTGGCGCTCATCCGCCTGCCGGTCGAGCGGTACCCGGCCATCACCCCGCCGACGGTGGTGGTCACCACCAACTACCCGGGGGCGAACGCCGAGGTGGTGGCGAACACGGTGGCCGCGCCCATCGAGCAGGAGGTGAACGGGGTCGAGCGGATGATGTACATGAGCAGCACCAGCTCGGCCGACGGGTCGTACTCGCTCACCGTCACGTTCGAGATCGGCACCAACCTGGACGACGCGCAGGTGCTGGTGCAGAACCGGATGGCGGTGGCCGAGCCGCGGCTGCCGGAGGAGGTGCGGCGGCAAGGGGTGACGGTGAAGAAGCAGTCGCCCAGCATCCTGCTGGTGGTGTCGCTCACCGCGCCGGGGAAGAAGGCGATCGGCGACCAGCCGGTCGGCCTGTTCCTGTCCAACTACGCCACCCTGCAACTGCGGGACAAGCTGAGCCGGGTCGAGGGGGTGGGGGAGGTGAACGTCCGCGGGTCCGGCTCGTACTCCATGCGGGTGTGGACCGACCCGGACAAGCTGGCCGCCCTCCGGCTGACCACCTCCGACGTGCTGGTGGCGCTGGCCCGGCAGAACGTGCAGGTGGCCGCCGGGCAGGTGGGCCAGCCGCCCAACCCGTCCGGGCAGGCGTTCCAACTGACCGTCACCACCCTCGGCCGGCTGACCGACGTGAAGCAGTTCGAGGAGGTGGTGGTGAAGAGCGGGGGGGCCGGGCAGGTGGTGTACCTGCGGGACGTGGCGCGGGTGGAGTTGGGCGCGCAGGGGTACGACTCGTACACGGAGAAGAGCGGGGAGGAGTCCACCAACATCCTCATCTACCAGTTGCCCGGGTCGAACGCGCTGGACGTGGCCAAGCGGGTGAAAGCGGCCATGGAGGAGTACAAGCACTCCCTGCCCGATGGCGTCGAGTACAGCATCCCGTTCAACACCACCAAGTTCGTGGACAAGTCGATCGAGAACGTGTACCACACGCTCGCCGAGGCCGGGGCGCTGGTACTCATCGTCATCCTGGTGTTCCTCCAGAGCTGGCGGGCGCTACTGGTGCCGGCCACCACCGTGCCCATCACCCTGATCGGCGCGTTCATCTTCCTGTTCCTGTTCGGCTTCTCGATCAACCTGCTCACCCTGTTCGCCCTCATCCTGGCCATCGGCATCGTGGTGGACGACGCCATCGTCATCGTGGAGAACGCCAGCCACCACATCGAGCAGGGGATGAAGCCGCGGTCGGCCACCATCAAGGCGATGAACGAGGTGACCGGCCCGGTCATGGCCATCACTGTGGTGCTGCTGGCCGTGTTCGTACCCACCGCCTTCCTCGGCGGCATCACCGGGCAGATGTACCGCCAGTTCGCCCTGACCATCGCCGCCACCGCCCTCATCAGTGCGGTCAACGCCCTCACCCTCAAGCCGGCCCAGTGCGCCGCCTGGCTGAAGCCGTCGAAGGGGCGGAACGTGTTCACCAAAATCTTCGACTTCTTCTACAAGCCGGTGGAGGCGGTGTACGCCTGGTGCGTGAAGGTGCTGCTGCTCGTGTGGTGGCTGGTGCTGCTGCTGTTCGTCGGCCTGTTCGCCCTCACCGGCTACCTGTACCAGCAGATCCCGACCGGCTTCCTGCCGACGGAGGACGAGGGGTACGTCATCTGCGCCGTGCAACTGCCCGACTCGGCGTCGCTCGACCGCACCCGCGAGATCACCGACCGCATGAACGTGGCCCTCGCCCGCATGAAGGCCGAGGGGAAGGTGGACGAGTGGTTCACCATCGGCGGGCTGAGCCTGCTCGACAACACGGCCGCCTCGAACGGGGCCACCGTGTTCGTCGCCTGGACCGACTGGGAGAAGCGGAAAAGCCCGGAGTTGCGGCAGGAGGCGCTCAAGAACGCCCTCCAGGGGGAACTGATCCAGTACCAGGAGGCGAACATCTTCGTCATCGTCCCGCCGAGCATTCAGGGGCTGGGCTTCTCCGGCGGGTTCGAGATGAAGATTCAGGACCGCGAGGCGGTCGGCCTGGACATCCTGCAAGAGCGGACGCAGGCGGTGATCGAGGCCGGCACCGCGGACAAGGACGGGCCGGTCGCCCCGTTCCCGGCCACCCGCACCACCTTCCGCGCCGGGGTGCCGCAGATCTACCTGACCATCGACCGCGAGAAGGCGGAGAAGCTGGGGGTGAAGGTGGACGACATCTTCGCCGCCCTGCAATCGAACCTGGGGTCGGTGTATGTGAACGACTTCAACAAGTTCGGCCGCACCTGGCAGGTGCGGATGCAGGCGGACGCCCAGTACCGCGCCGACCCGAACCTGCTCCAGCGCCTGGAGGTGCGGAACCGGGAGGGCGGGAAGGTGCCGCTGGGCACGCTGCTGACGGTCGAGCCGAGGGTCGGCCCGCCTGCCATCGCCCGGTACAACCTGTACCCGACGGCCACCATCAGCGGGACGACCAAGCCGGGGTTCAGCTCCGGGCAGTCGCTGGCGGCGATGGAGAAGGCGGCCGACGACACCCTGCCCCGCAATATGGGGTACGAGTGGACGAGCATCGCCTACCAGGAGAAGCGGACGGCCGCACAGCCGATCAAGCTGCTCGGCATCGAGATGCGGCTGCCCGAGGCGCTCATCGTCGGGGCGCTGGCGGTGTTCCTCGTGTACCTGGTGCTGGCCGCCCAGTACGAGAGCTGGTGGCTGCCGCTGGCGGTCATCCTGGTGGTGCCGCTGGGGCTGCTCGGGGTGGTGGCGGCGGTCGGCATCCGCGGGCTGGAAAACAACGTGTACACGCAGATCGGCGTGGTGCTCATCATCGCCCTGGCCAGCAAGAACGCCATCCTCATCGTCGAGTTCGCCCGCGAACTGCGGCTCCAGGGGCGGAGCATCCGCCAGGCGGCGCTCGAGGCTGCCCGGTTGCGGTTCCGGCCGATCCTCATGACCAGCATCGCGTTCATCCTGGGCGTGGTGCCGCTGGTGTTCGCCGACGGGGCCGGGGCGGCCAGCCGGCAGGCGCTGGGCACCGCCGTGTTCGGCGGGATGATCACCAGCACCGTGCTGGCGATCTTCTTCGTGCCCGCCTTCTACGTCGCCATCCAGGGTCTGATCGAGTTGATCAACGGCCCGCCGAAGGCGATCCCGAAGGACGACGAGCCGGTCGAACTGACCCCGGAGCGTCGGCCGCACGCCGGCCCCGTGCCGGTCGCCCAACCGCTGACCCCGCAGTTCAGTACCAGCGGCACGGGCATCCTCGCCCGGCTGTCGCAGGCGTGGCGGGGGTTGTGGAAGCAGTAGCCCGGCGAGCCGGACGGCGCCTCAGCCGCGAATGGAACCGGGAACGCAGTGACCGGGTGGGGTGGGGTCGGGAAAGGCAAACCCCTCTCCCGGCCGTTCTCGCTCAGACCCTGGATGGCGACGTAGAAGGCGGGCAC
>JANNDF010000526.1:0-3033 GCA_031387445.1 Planctomycetia bacterium | reverse complement strand
GGAACGGGTTCAGGATGTCTTGTTCCGCGGCGGCCTGTTCTTCGACGCCCGCGACCTGATCCAGGTCCGCTACGAGATGGTCCGGCGGCACCGCATCGACGGGCACTCGGTGCCGCAGGTGGCTCGTTCCTTCGGCGTCAGGTAGCGAACAGGTGGATCGTCGTGACCGGGTCGAGGAGGCGTTCCCGCCACGTGTGCCCGACCTGACTGCAGAGCTGGCGAATCATATCCGGCGACAGGACGGCCGCGATGTCATCCCGGATTCGACGCAGAGCCGCCTCAAGTGTCGGTACCATGTTCAGCCCCACGGAGGTGACCGAACCGTAGGACAGGGCAACACTTGCGGCTTAACTTCACGGCATTCCGGGCAGACTACATTTGGAATGCCCCCATATCATTGTCAGGAAAGCACCAAATCGACACCGACATACCCGATGTCCCACGTGACCGGGTCTCGTGGAAGAGTTGCTGACGTGCTGAACGAGTCGCGGTCACCATCTCACCTCGAGACCCCGTCACTCTCCTGTACAACTCACTGTACAACTCATTGCGAACAGACGGCCACCTGGCCGGTGTCGGGGATTCGGGCGATTCAATCCCGCGGACAAAAAACATCGTCTGATCTTACGCCGGTCTGACGAAATTGAGCGGCCGGCATGCCGGATCGGGGGCGGCGCGGCGAACGCGGGTCGGGTAGTCTACCACCCACCCCGATGCGAGTCTCATCCATGTTCGGGCTGCCCCGCCGATGCCCCAACTGCAACGGGCAGAGCTTCTTCGCCTCGCGGAGCGGGTTCTGGCGGCCGCTCCTCGTCCTCGTCCTCCTGCGCCCGTTCCGCTGCGAGGACTGCGACCGGCGGCTGTGGCGGCTCTCCCCGTCCCGCGGCCGCCCCCGCCCCGTCAAGTCGGCCCCCCGCATCAAGAAATGACGGCGGCCGAGGCACCTGCGTTCTCCCCGGGTGTCGCAGCACTCAACCGCCTTGGACCACGGGAGCGGCGGGGAGCGACGAGCCGTGCCCCCCCCGCCTGACCGGCAAAGGACGCCGTCGGCACCGCCCACCAGCACTCCAGGCCGAGGGGTGATCAACACGAGATCGGGGCTCTTCCGGAATGCCATTCAGTGAAGCCGCAAGTCCTTGTTGGCGAATCTCTGCGCTCAGAACCCGACGCGGGCGGATCATGTAGGGGAAGTTCTTCGCCCGTCGTTCCTTGCACCTCGGTTCGATACAGTGCGGTCGGATCGGGTTGACGATCAGGCGCGGCACCGGGGTGCCGGGCGGGGCCGATGACAACCACCGCAGCGCGTCCACGGAACTGGTCCGATCCGGTCGCACTCCCTGTCATCGCCCGGCTTCCCGCACGACGACTCGCACCAGGTTGTACACCCCGCGCCCCTCACCACCTCCCGACGCCCCCCGGCCTCCGTCCGGCACCGCAGCACGTCCATTCCGAGAGTCGACTTCAGGTGGGCCGGAATCGTGTCGACGCGCCTTCTCGATTGGTCGAGTTCGGCCCTTGCGTCCGCTGGAGACGCGACCGGGTCGAGCCGGGTCGTCACCGGGTGACCGGCCGCACCCGGAACCCCGGCCGGGTCACCGCGGAGCGGAGTTCCCGCACGCGGACGGTCGACGGCAGGCGGCGAACTCGTCCGCCGTCATCCGCGGCGGCGACTGATCGCCCTCGCGCCACTCCGCCACTCGGTCCTCACGGCCGGGCGAGCGAACCCGCCGCGATCGCGGTCGGCCGGTGGCCGTCGGGCCGTTCCACCGGGGCGGGTGCGTGCGGTGCGGGTGAAGTTCACCACCCGGGGGTTCGTCCACGACGAGCAGGTCCAGCCGGTCGAGGGCGGTGAGGGGGCGGTCCGGGCGGCGCTGCCGCCGCGCCTCCTCCCGTTCGGTCACCCGCCCGGCGGCGGTGACGGACCGCACCCGCACGCCGAGCCGCCAGACGGGAAGGCCACCCCGCCCGCCTGAGGGTTGTGTGTCCGGTGGGCGGCTGCTCACACCCGACCGCCGCTGACGGCGAAAGAAACGCCCGCCCTCGGCCCGGGTTGGGCCGCGGCCGGGGTGCGGGTGCGGGTGAGGACAGCGGGTGACCGCCGCCCGCACCGGGGTCAACGCCGGCCGCTTGTTCAGCTCGACCGTCACCGCCCGGCGGACGAGGGCGGTGAACGCCTTCGCGTTCAGCACGCGGCGGACGGCCCGCACGTCGGCGTCGGACAACTTCACGGGGATGCGGAAGGTCCGGAGCCAGTCGTCCGGGAGAACGGTCTTCGACAGGGCGGCCCTCGAGCGGACAATTCGTGCCGGCCGTCGGCGAGGAAGGCAGGGAAGGGTCCTCCGTCCGCGCGGGCTGACGCACCGTTCAGGTGCGCGACCGGCCGGACGACTCGCGTTCCCCACCCCTTCGACCTCAGCGGGCGTGCAGCCAGCCGCCCTTCCGCGGGGTGCCGGTCAGTTGGGCGACGGCGGCGGCCACCGCAGCCCCCAGCCCGCCCACCGCCGCGGCCACCGCCGGCGGGCAGAAGCGGTAGACGAGCAGGGCGGTCAGCCCCACGGCCAGGCCGACGCCGAGCGTCACCAGGGCGATCCGCTTGAGCGGGAGCACGGCCGTCAGCATGCGGGCGGTGAGCGTCACGGCCTGCACCGCCGCCGTCGCCCGGTCGAGGGCGGCGTCCTTCCACTCCGTCAGCTTTGCCTTCAGCACCTGCCACCAGGTCGGCTTCGTCACGGTCGGCACCGCCGGGGAGGGCGGCGGGGTCGGCACGCCGGCGGTGAGGAGGGCGCGGACGTCCGGGTTGGTGAGCAGTTCGAGCACCACCTCCTTCATCGCCTGCTTGGCTCCTTCCTTGCAGGCGTCGGCGACGGCGGCGGGGAGGGCGTCGGCCAGCACGTCGAGGATCGAGTCGAGCCGGTCCAACTGGTCGCCCAACTGCTTGCGGGGCGGGCGGCCGTTCAGGGTCGCGGTCATGAGATTCTCCGGGAACAGAGCGACCCGCCGGGGTGAGCGGCGGGTCTGGGGTGGGTGAGTTGG
>JANNDF010000408.1:0-1517 GCA_031387445.1 Planctomycetia bacterium | reverse complement strand
CAGTAGATCACCTGGTAGATGTACCCGACGGGCACGTCCTTCAGGGCCACTTCGAGTCCGTACTTGTAGAACCCGCGGCTGGTGCCGGCGGCGTTGCCGGTGGAGTCGCTCACCACCCGCTCGCCCTTGTCGTCCTTCACCACGATCTTCCGCGACCAGTCTTTCTCTTTGCCGGCCGGGTCGGTGTGGTAGGACGGCGGGCGGAGGAAGCCGCGTTCGGGGATCTTACCGTTCCCCCATCCGGCCCCGCCGTGGCACTCGGCGCACACGGCGGTGTACAGCACCTGGCCCCGCTTCAGATCGGCTTCGCCCATCTCGAACGGGACGGTGTCCACGAAGTTGGCCGGGTCGTTCGGCGAGCCGGGTTGCACCGCCTGGGCGAGCAACTCCTTGGCGGCCTCGGCGGACAGGCTCGGCGGCAGCGGCTTGCCGTCTTTGTCCACGAGCGGCTTGCCATCGGTGCCGACCGGGGCCTTCTGCTGTTCGGCCACCCACGCGGTGAAGTTGGCGGTGTGCGTCGGGGCCTTCCCTTTCGCGGTGAGCCACGTCACCAGGGGGTCGTCGGACAGGGCCTGACCGCGGTGGACCACCCCGTTCACCAGCGGGCGAGCCGACTGGCGGTGCGGGAACATCTCCGACTCTTCGAACGGCCGGTGGGCCGGCTGGGTGGCCATTTTCTGCTGGCACCCGGCGGACACGACGACCGCAGCAGCGGCCAGGATCGCGGCTTTCGTTTTGAGCTTGAGAGCGGTCATTCCGGCACCTCTGCCACGTCATCCGGCTTGAGGGTGGTGAGGAACGCTTTGACCGCGACCGGGTCGAACTTCGGGTCGGCGGCCTCGATGCACAGGAAGAAGCGATCCCTGCTGGCCCGGCGGAAGCGGTCCACGTTGAACACCGGGTGGTACGGTTGGGGCAGCCCGCACAGGGCGAGCAGGCCGAACACCCCGCTCATGCTGGCCGTCAGCACCAGCAGCGCCCAGGTGATCGGGATGAACTGCGGCCAACTCCAGTACGGCTTGCCGCCGATGCTGATCGGGTAGTCGATGACGCTGATCCACGTCTGCATGAAGAAGCCGAGGGTGGCCCCGCACACGCCGCCGATGAACATCACCGCCCCGATCTCGCTCCGGGGGAAGCCGAGGTGATCGGCCACCTCACCGATGGCGTACGGGCTGTACCCGTCCATGCGGGTGTACCCGGCGTCGGCCGCCGCCTTGGTGGCGGCGATCAACTCGTCGGCCGTCTGGAACTCGGCCATGACCCCGTACAGCGGCGGGGCGGCCGGCGTGTGGGTGTCGCTCACTTGGCGTTCTCCATGCACGAGTGACCGTCTCGACCGCCCTGCTTGAACGGCAGGAACTCCCGCATCTCGGTGATCGAGATCATCGGCAGGAACCGGACGAACAGGCAGAACAGGCAGATGAACAGGCCGACCGACCCGAACATCAGCGAGTAGTCCCAGATGGTCGGGGCGTACCGGCCCCAGGCGCCGGGCACGTGGTCGCGGGTGAGAG
>JANNDF010000402.1:0-4079 GCA_031387445.1 Planctomycetia bacterium | reverse complement strand
TCGACTTCCGCACCCAGCCGGCTGACGCCGGCGGTTCCAGGCCAAGCACCGGCCGCCTGACGGCAGCCGTTCGCTTACACCTGCACTTCGGCCGGTTGCACCACGAACGGGTCTTGCCCCTCGGCGACCGTCGGCAGCTTGATCTCCTTCACTCGCCAACCGGGGTGTTGCAGTTCGCCCGTGTACGGCGGCTCGCCGGTCACGTTGCCGATCACCCGCACGGCCGACGGGTCGAACCCCTTCTGCACCGTCACCCGCTCGCCGTCCGCCCCGGCCAACACCGGCTCCACCACCAGGTACTTCTTCAGCGCCGCCGCCGCCTTCTTGTGAATCTCCTTCACCCCCGCCCCCACCTGCGCGTCGCTCGCCCCGCCGAAGTCTTCCATCAGGAAGTCGAGCAGCCGGGCCTCGGATTGCAGGATGGTGAGCAGCCGCAGCGATTCGCCACTCGGTTTCGGGGGGGCCGGCGGAGGGGCGGGGGGCGACTTCGCGGGCGGTGGTGATTTCCCAGGTGCGGTCGGGGGCGGGGGTGACACCGCGACCGGCGGCGGAGGCGGAGGGGCGGCCCCGGCGAGGACCGCGTTCACCTTCCCTTCGAGGGGGGCGTCCTGGGCACACCGCCCGGCCACGCTCAGCCCCCACCACGCCCGTTGCAGGTTGCCCCCGCGGGCGTACAGCAGGGTGAAGAAGATGAAGGCCGACACCAGGAAGCCCATCGCCAGGCCGAGCCACATCATCTGCATCGCAGGGGTCTCACTTCGGGGGTGCGGATCGGCGAGCCGTGCCCAGGGGGGGCGGGTGCTTCTGGAACCGCCCGCGTGAGCGGGCTGGGTGTGCCACCCGGCCGGCTGACGCCGGCGGTTCCAAAACCGGCGGCTCGCCGTCATGCCGAATGTTGTACTAAGCTTGGCCACCCGTTTCCCGGTGGCCCATGCCCCTCCGCCTGTCCAACATCGACGCCCTCCGCGGGGTGGCCGCCTTCTGGGTGTTCGCCTACCACCTGTGGAACGTGTTCGCCCCCGGCTACTCCCCGCAGGGCAGCCCGGCCGACCACAAGCCGTTTACCAACGAAACGCCCGTCGGCGTCGTCGCCAGCTACCCGGTCTGTGCCTACGGGTACACCGGCGTCGGCCTGTTCTTCGTGCTGTCGGGGTTCTGCATCCACCTGCCGCAGGCCCGCCGCTTTCACACGAAGGGTGCCGACGACCTGCTACCCCGGCCGTTCTTCTACCGTCGGTTGCGGCGGTTGTATCCGGCCTTCTTCGCCAGCCTGTTCCTGGCCGCGGTCGCGCTGCTGGCCATGACCGCCACCCTCGACGGGGCCGCCCAACTGCCGCTGCCCGTGCTGGGCGTGTACGTGCTGGTGAACGCCCTATTCCTGCTCGCGGTGCTGCCGCAAGCACTCGGGCTGAACGGCGTGTACTGGACGCTCTGGTACGAGGTGCAGTTCTACCTGGCGTACCCGCTATTGCTGAAGATCTGCCGGCGGGTGGGGTTCGGCGGGGTGGCGGTGGCGCTGCTGGTGATCGAACTGCTGTTCACCTTCGTGCCCACGCCCGACGTGCTGAAGCCGATCGCCCCGCACTTCGAGTGGTTGTTCCTGCGGCGGTACTTCGAGTGGTTCCTCGGCATGTGGCTGGCCGAGCGGGTGGCGAAGGGGATTCACCTGCCGCGGTGGGTGTCGCTCGCAGTGGCGGTGGGGGCGGCCGCCGCGGGGGTGGCGAGCAGCCACATTCCGGTGTTGTGGGCCGGACATGAACTATGGCTGGCGGTGGCGTCGGCGGGGGTGGTGTCGCTGCTGGTGTCGCCGGCATCGGAGCCGACACCGGGTACGCCGTTGGATCGCGGGCGGGGGGTGCTGTCGTGGTGCGGCGACTGGTCGTACAGCCTGTATTTGATTCACATGCCGATGCTGCGACTGGTGTTCGCCGGGGAGGCGCTGCTGCCGGATGAGTGGCGGTACGCGGGCAGCTTCTACTGGGCGGGAGCGGTGGCGGTGCTGCTCGTACCGGCGACGGCGTACGTGTGGTATCGCCTGTTCGAGAAGCCGTTCCTGCCGAAGCCGATTGGGGCGGGGGTGGAGTCTCGCCCCTCAACCGAACGTCCTGCGGAGCAGGACGTTCGACCTCTCCCCGACGGGGAGAGGTGGGGGGCACCGGTCGGATCAGCTACGGGAGTCCGCGACCACGCCCACCTCCCCCCTTGAGGGGGAGGTCGGTTCGGCGAGCGGAGCGAGCGAACCGGGAGGGGGGTTGGTTTCCATAGCAGACCCCCCTCCCGGTTAGTGCTGAGCACACACCCACCTCACCCTCAATGGGGGAGGTGGAGGGTGACCGATCCGACCGCATTGGCTGACGACTCGACCGCCCTCACATCCGCTCCACCCACGCCAGCGCTCGCCCCAGGCTTTCCATCGGCAGGCCGATGACGTTGCTGACGCTCCCCTCCACCGACAGCAGCGGGTCGTGCGGCATCTCGATGGCATACGCCCCGCTGCACCCGACCCACTTGCGGGTCTTCAGGTACGCCGTGATCTCGTCCTCGGTCAGTGGTTTCATTTCCACCCGGCTGACCTCCTGCCAACAGATCTGAAAGTCGCCCGGCCGCACCCACAGGCAGACGCCGGTCCACAACTCGTGTGTGGTGCCGGCCAATGCGGTGATGATCCGCCGGGCGTCGGCCTCGTCGTCCGGCTTGCCGACCACCTTGCCGTGCTGCCACCCGACGGTGTCCGCGGCGATGACGATGCCGACGTCCACCGTGCTCGCCACCGCCTGCGCCTTCAGCCACGCCAGCTCGCCGACGTACTGCCGGCAATCGCCGAGCCGCGCCTCGGTCGGTTCGTCGATGTTCGCCGGCTTCACCTCGAACGGGTAGCCGGCGCGCTCCATCAGTTGCCGGCGGCCGAGCGAGCCGCTCGCCAGAATCAGCCTGCGGGAGATCGTCGCCACGGTGCCAGTACCTCCGCGAGTGCGGGCCAGAGTTTGTCCGGGGTCAGTTCGCCCATGCACTGCAACTGGTGCGGGCACTTCCGCAGGTAGCTGCCGGCACACGGCACGGCGGTCGGCACGCCATGCGTGACCTGCCCGCGGGCGGAATACGGGCCGTGCAGGATCGGCTTCGTGCAAAGGTACGGGGCGACGCACGGCACCCCCAGGGCGGCGGCGACGTGCAGCGGGCCGGTGTCGTTGCTCAGCATAAAGTCCGCCCGGCTCAACACCGCCACCATCTTCGCAATGCCCGTCTTGCCGGTGTAGTCGAAGTGCGGGCCGACCAACCGGCCGGCCAAATCCGCCGACAGTCCGATGTCATCGCTCGCCCCGACGAGCAACAGTGTGCCACCGGTGTCGCGGTGGATGCGGTTGCCCACCTCGGCGAACGCCCCCACCGGCCAGCGTTTCGTCAGCCATCGGGCGCCGGCCGCCACCGCCACCCACGGCCGCGGGTACGCGGCGAGTTCGACGTCTACCGCTGCCAGTTCTTTCTCGTTCACCGGCAGGATGAACTGCTTCGTCAAATGCCCGCCGCCGAGCGCTTCCACCACCCGCCAGTAGCGGTCGATGGCGTGAATGCGGTCGGCGTCGGGGATTTCGATCCGGTGCGTGTAGAAGTGGCGGCTGCCCTCGCGGGCGTTGGCGAACCCGATCCGCACGGGGGCGCCGGTGGCGGCGGTCATCAGCCCGGTGCGCAGCAACCCTTGCAGGTCGATGACCAGATCGAACCGGCGGCGGCGGAGGTCGTTGACGAAGGCGACGGAATAGGCGGCGGCGGTAAGCGGGCCTTGCGAGAGGCTGCCGCGGTCGAACGGGATGACAGCGTTCAGGTGCGGGTGGCCGGCCAGCAGCGACACGTACCCGCGGTTCGCCACCCACGAGATGTGCGAGTCGGGAAACAGCTCACGCAACGCCGACAACACGGGCACGGCGTGCGCGATGTCGCCGAGCGCGCTCGGCTTGATGACGGCAATTCGGCGCGGCGGGCGGATGAAGTGGATTGGCACGGGTGAGCTTGTTTCGGGGCGAGCCGTGCTCCGTAAGGAGCCGGGTTTGTCATTCATCACCCGGCTCCTTACGGAGCAC
>JANNDF010000398.1:0-2399 GCA_031387445.1 Planctomycetia bacterium | reverse complement strand
TTCCCCAGATGCTTCTCAATAAACTCCTGCGACCCCTTCAAGAACACCTGGTGCCCGCCGACCTGATAATCGATCGTAGTCCTCTCGGCCAGTTTCAGTCGGTTGGCGTACAGGTACCGCACCTTCGCAAACTCGCTGCTCACCATGTCGTCGGTGCCCACGCCGTCGTCGTGCCCGCGCTCCACCATGAACGGCCGCGGGGCGATCAGGTACGCCATCTCCGCGTAGTTGAACGTGCTCCCCAGGTCGAACTCGTACATCTCGTACTCGCCGGTCCACATGTAGCTGCGGTCCAGGTCCACGCTCACGTTCTTGCCGATCCACTCGTTGAAGTCGCCGCTGCAAATGCTCAATGCGTACCGCTTCTCCACCGCCGGCACCCGCATGGCCGTCTTCCCGCCGTAGCTCAGGCCGTAGAAGCCGATCCGCTTCGTATCGACGCCCGGTAGTTTCTCGATGAAGTCGAGCGTCCGCTGGTGCTGGCGGATGATGAAGCTGAACAGGCTGAGCTTGAGCGGGTTGGCTTTGCGTTGAATCTGCCGGAACGTGTTGCCGCCGTAGTACGGATTCTGCGGGCAGTAGACGACGTACCCCTGCTCCACCAGCTTGCGGGCGAACTCGCTGTACGTGGGCCGCTTCTCCGGGTCGATGCAGTGCCGCGGGGTGCCCTCCAGCCCGTGCTGGCAGACGACCACCGGCCGCTTGTCGGTCGGCTTCAGGTCTTTGGGCAGCAGCAGGATGCCGGAGGCGAACACGTCGTCGTACACGTCGAGCTTCACCTCGTACCCGGTCCACGTCTTCTCGTCGTACACCTGCCGCGAGCGCGGGTTCAGCGGAACTGTCGGCTCGGGCAGCTTGCCGATCACCTCGGAGTGGAAGTACTCGCGGTACCAGTCGCAGCTCTGCTCCCACTTCTCCGGCGAACTGGCGTCGGCCTTCTTCCAGAAGTCTTTGCGAACGGCGTCCGAGTCGCGCCACAGCTTCTGCGTGAACGACACGAGTTGATCGAACTGCCGCTTGTGCCGCGCCGCGGGGTCAGTCTTCGCATTTTCAGTGTTGACTAAGCCGTCGCCTCCGATGACCTCGAGCGGATTCAGGCCCCCCAGCGCCTTCCGGAGCAGGTCGTGATTCACCTCGGCGCGTTGCGGCTTCTCGTCGTCGTCGGGGAACGGCTCCTTCGTCAGCAGCCCCCTCCGATAGCGGTCCCGCTCCGCCTTGTGCGTCTCGACGGTCACGTTCAACTTGCCGGGGGCATCCGGGCCGCCCTTCGCGGCCGTCCACTTCACTTCCGGCGGGTACGGTGAA
The DNA here is from genome assembly GCA_031387445.1 of Planctomycetia bacterium. GTDB lineage: Bacteria > Planctomycetota > Planctomycetia > Gemmatales > Gemmataceae > JALHQU01. Next base: position 1,094 of record JANNDF010000398.1, on the reverse strand, counting down.
ATGACAAGTTTGCGTTCACCCAACATCCAACCCAACTCGGCGTCTCCGAACTCCTTGAGCAACCCCCAGGCGTTGCGGTCGATGGGTTCTTCGTGAAGTGTCTCCCGCGTCCCGAACGAACCGGCCACTTGCACTGCGGCGATGCGCACATCCAGTGCCCCGGCGTACAGGGCGATCATGCCGCCGTCGCCGTGGCCGATGACGGCAGTGGGGATACCCTCTCCCTTGCGGTCGGGGTTCGCCATGTCGCTCGCCTCGAACCAGTCCACCGCTGCCAACACCTTCTGCACTTCGTAGCCGCTGAGGGTGCGGCCCATCTCGTAGGCCATGCGGTAGACGAACTCGCGGTGCGGGATGTAGGCCTTGCGTTTCAGTTTGGCGTTTGCGGACAGTTCGCTGTAGCGGTCGATGAGGGTGGGGATCAACACCCGGCAGCCATCGAGGGCGAGCCGCAGGGCGAAGGCCTCGACGGGACTCGCCTTCAACCCGAGTAACGTTTCCGGCGACTGGTCCGCGTGCGGGATGGCGACCACATTCGCCTTCGGCTTGTCCTTCGGCTCGATCAACAAACCTTCCGCATCGACGCCCGGTAGCACGGCCCACCGCACCGCATGAACCTTGCACCCGTCGATCTCGGCGAGCAGGCTCGGCTTGTTCGGCCCGCTGATATACTCCAGGTTCGGCTTCACCCGCTCGTCCACCACGCCGAGCAGCTTCCGCAACCGCTCCCGCTTCGCCGGCAGGCTCTTCGCCAGCGCCTCCTTGCTCGCCAGGTCGGGCTTCCACAGTTCATCGCGCTTCGCCGGGGCTGCCTTCAACTCGCGGTCGAGGTACTTGTGAATACCGGCCACCATCGCCGTTGCCAGGTCGCCGTCGTCGGTCAGCGGCTTGGTGTTCGGCAGCGGCTCGGCCGCGAGGACGGTGGAGGCGAGGGCGAGCAGCGCGAAGAGGTATCGCATGGGCGACTCCGGGAGAGCCGCAGTAGGGTAACACAAGTGGTGTGGGAGTGGGGAACGTGCAACGCCTTGTTCCGGCGAGCCGTGCTCCGTAAGGAGCCGGGTGAACAAACAGTAACCCGGCTCCTTACGGAGCAC
>JANNDF010000381.1:0-5018 GCA_031387445.1 Planctomycetia bacterium | reverse complement strand
AAAGTAGCAGGCACACGCCGTGTGCCGTTCTTGGTCTTGGTTGAAATCCGCGGCTATTGGCGCGGTTGAAGCGACGGCACACGGCGTGTGCCTGCTACTTTCATTTCTTCAGCACCTTCTCGGCCCGCTCCTTCACCTTCGCCGACTTCGACGCCAGCAGCGCCTTCGTCGTCGCGTCGCCCAGCGCCGCGGCTTTCACACCCCCCTTCTCCACCGCATCGAGCAGCGCGTTCGCCCGGTCGTCGTTCCGCAGCAACCCCTTCAGCGCCAACTCGCGGTTCGTACCAGTCAAATGACTCAGCGCCCCCACGAGTGCCGCCGTCGCTTCGGGTGCGTCCACGTCCACCAGCCCGCTGACGGCACCCATCTGCAACTCGGCATCCGTCCCCTTCGCCAGATACTTCGTCAGTTGCTCGCCGCTCGCCTTCCACCCGCGCAGCGGGATGAGCCGCAGGGCGTCGTACCGCACCGAGGTGCGAACCGCCTGATCGTCGGCCATCGCCACCGCCGCTTCGAGCGTGGCGTTCCACCGCTCCGTCAGCCCCATGTCTTTGCCGATCAGTTCCAACACCCGCGGGCCGGGCCAGGCGTCGTTCAGGCTGATGCCGTTCACCACCCCGCCGCCGACCACCACCGCCTGCCAGTCGCGGAGTTTCTCGCCCTTCTTCGGCAGTGACACGTCCAGAATCGCCTTCAGTTCGTCGGCATTGTTCCGCTTGCCGCTGGCGATGGCCACCCGCCACATCCATGAGGTCGTGTACCCTTCCTTGTCCGGGGGAAGTGTCGCCGCCATCGCCTTCAAGATCGCCGCGGCTTTGTCGGGATGCTTGGCAATGACCGCCTGCCGATCCGCCGCCGGCTTGGTGTCGTCGAGCAGGTACTTGGCGATGTCGGTCGGCTTGTCCGACTCCGGGCCGCCCGGCGTCGGCTTCACCTCCACCGTGTCCGGTTTCTGGCCCTTCGGCACCAGCAGTACCGTGCGGAGGTCGATGAGCGCCCCCTTCACCGCGTCGGCGTCGGGCCGCATCACCAGCTTGCTCTCCCCCGCCGGCAGCTTGAACGTGCCGAGCCGCATGAGCCGGTAGTTCGCCCACCCGCCCGTGCCGATGACTTTGCTGCGAATGACCGGCTCGCCGCCGTCGAACGCGATCGGGTTGCCGGCCGATGAGTCGTCGCAGGCGAAGTCGATGTACACGTCGAACTCGCCGGCCGCGGGCAGCACCACCCGCCACGTCGCGTGGTCCTTCGCCCCGTGCCAGAAGCCGATGTTGCCGAAGTCGGTCTCGAACGTGATGGCGTCGCCGCGGATCTCGGCGGCGGACGCCGGCAGTGACAGCCGGTTGTCAGTGGGCTTGACGACCGCTGGCGTGTTGCCGGGCAACTTCTTCGGCGGCGCCTGGGCGTGCGTCAGGTAGGCGATCAGATCCGCCATCGCGGCCGGCGGAACGTCCTTCTCCAACCCCTCCGGCATGAGCGACCGCCCGAGCGACTTGAACCCGTCGAAGTCGGCCCGCAGGACCGTCACCTCTTTCCCGTCGGCCTGCCGGAGCGTGACGCCCGCGGCACTCTCGTTCGCCAACAGGCCGTTCAGCGTGCGGCCGTCGGTCGTGTTGACGACGTACTCCAGGTAGCGGTTGTCGAGGTTGCGGTTCGGGTCGAGGATTTCGGCGAGCATGTACTCGGGCGACTTGTTGGCGAGCGCGGCCAGGTCGGGGCCGACGCTGTGCCCGACGCCATCCAGTTTGTGGCACGCCGCACACGTCTTGGCGAACACCGCCTTCCCCTTCGCCACGTCGCCGGCTTTGGGGAGCTGCTGCTGATATTGTGCGATCACCTTCGCGCGGTCGGCGTTCACCCCACCGGCGAACGCCTTCTCGGCGAGCGAACGCACCTTCGCATCGGGGCTGGTCAACAGCGCCTGCCGGGTGCCGGGCGACACGGCCGACGGCGGGAGCGTACCGTTGCCCAGGTTTTCCAGCACCTTCGGCACCCACGCCGGTCGGCCGAGCAGCGCGGAAATCACTTGCCCCTGCACCGTCGGCGTGTAGCCGCCCCAGCCCTTCATGAGTGCTTCAGCGGCCTTGTCGTCAGCAGTGCGGGCGAGCGAGACCACCGCGGCGGCCTGCACCGGGGCGGGCGTCTTCGCGCCGAGCAGCGTGGAAAGGGTGGCGATGTCGTCGGCCAGCTTCGCCTTCTCGCGGCCGAGCAACCGCACCGCGGCAGCCCGCACGTCGTCGGTCGCTTTGGCATCCGTCGCCACGGTGCGGGCGACGGCGAACATGGCCACCACGTCGGCCGGCGGCTCCTTCCCCTTCGCCGCCCGCTGCCACGCATCGAGCACCGATTCCGCCGCCACGAACTGCCACGCCGCGTACTTGCCGTCGCTCGCCGTCGTCACCCTTGCCAGCAGCACTGACAACGCCTTGTCATCGCTCAGCCCGACGGCCGTGGTGATGAGTTTGGGCAGCAGGGGAGACGCGGCCAACTCCTTCAGTTCGGGTCGGGCAATGAAGTCAGAAAAGGTGCTTCTGTTGAGGCTGCCCACCACTGCGGCGATGATGTACGGGTCGTTGGCGTCCTTGACGGCGAGCTTGGCGAGCGTTTCTGCGATCAGTTCGTTCCGCATCGTTGCGATGGCACACGCGACTTCCAACCGCACCAGCGGGTCGGTGTCGTCGGCCAGTTTGCACACCGCCGCGCAGATGTTGACGTCGATGTACGCCAACTCCTCCGCCAACCGCACGGCTTGACGCCTCACGCCGGAGTGCGGGTCGGCAAGTGCAGCCTTCGCCACGTCCGATATGGACTCACCCAGACGATCAATGGTGACGAGGGCGTGCAACCGAGCTTCCGGCCGTTTCGATTCTGTCACCATCTTCTTTAACAGTGGCAGGGCGGCTTTGTTGTCACCCTTCCACACCAGCATTTCGGTCGCCATGTCGCGCTGCCAGCCGTTGGGCGAATCGAGCGCCGCCACCAACTCCGCCGTCGTCATCTTGTCGAGTCGCGGCCACGCCTTCGGCTTGTCGCCTTCGGGTCGCACGCGGTAGATGCGGCCCAGCCCGGCCCCGGCACGGGCGTCCACCTTCGCCAGCTCGCCCGGCGGGATCCACCGCGGGTGCTCGATCACGAAGCGGTACATGTCAGCCACCCACAGCCCGCCGTCGGGCCCCGTGGTCGCCATCACCGGGCGGAACCACGGGTCGGTGCCGGCCAGAAATTCCTTGTCTGTTTCGGCCGCGGCCCGCTCGGCGGTGAAGGTGCTGCCGTTCGCCTTCAGCACCCGGCGCGTCACCACCAGGTTGACCGGCTCGCAAGTGAACACGTTCCCGGTGAACTCCGCTCCCAACTTCGCGTCACGGTACACGCCGATGCCGCACGCCGCGGTCGCCCGCCCGCCGGCGCCGGACAGGTTGAACAACTGCGGGGCACGGGCGGGGAACAGTTTGTTGTCGGGTGCCAGGTTCACCACCGGGTTCGGCGGGGGGACGAACGGGTTCCGCTTCACCAGGTGATCGGCCAGCGGGTAGTGCCACGCCAGGTTCGAGTTGTCGCACCCGAACCAGTCGCCCCAGTCGTTCCGCACGCGCCCCTGTTGGGTGCGGCCTGCGGCCGGCTCGATCTCGCCAGAGTCCGGGTTGATGCGGAAGTCGCGGTCGCCGAGTGCCAGTTTCTTCCCCGTCTTGCTCGACGTGATCTCCCCGCCGAACAGCCCGCACGAGCCGTAGACCCACCCGTCGAGGCCGTAAGCCAGACCGTTCACGCGGGCCTGGTAGTTGCCGGTGCCGAACCCGCTGAACAGCTTCGTCACCTTGTCGGCCTTGCCGTCCGCGTTCGTATCTTCGGCGTAAAGGATGTCGGGTGCGGCACAGACCAGTACACCTGTGCGATACGGCAGTACGCCGGTGGGGAAGGGCAGGCCGTCGAGGAACGTGGTGGCCGTGTCGAACGTGCCGTCGCCGTTCGTGTCTTCGAGGACCCGCACCCGCCCGCCCGGCTCGAACTTGCCGGACTTCCCGCTCGGGTAGTCGAGCATCTCCGCCACCCAGAGCTTGCCGTCGGGGCCGAAGGCGATGGCCACGGGGTCGCTCACCAGCGGTTCGGCCGCGACGAGATCGACGGTCATCTTCGCCCCGACGCGGAGTGTGGCGAGCGACTGCTGCGGGGAGAACGGCTTGGTGCCGCCGAGCTTGCTCGCATCGGTGGGCGAAGCGAACTTCGGCAGTTGGGCCTTCACTTCCTTCACGATGGGTTCTTCGAGGCCCGGCTTGAACATGGTCGGCACGTCGTAGTAGACCATCGCCCCGCCGCCCTCGTAACCGCCTTCTTTCAGGATGCGTTCGGACGGGATGTAGCACGGGTTGTTGTTCGCGTAGCCCGTCACCCACACCCGCGAGCGGTCGAGTTCACCCTTCAGCCGCAAGCCGTAATCAACGACCACTTCCCCCGGCAGGTGCACCATTGCGAGCGACTCGCCGAACGCCCACGTCTGAATCGGGTAGTCGATGCTGGTGATGAGCTTCTCGCCCTTGTCCAATTTGGCGAGTTGCACGCGGGCGTGGTGGCCGATGGCGTTCTTCTGCTCGGCCAGCTTCTCCCACCCCTTGCGGTCGGGGTGATCGGCGAGCGGCAGCGAAATCGACTTGAGCGTGCAGACCGGCTTGCCGTGAATTGGGGCGAGAAAGCCGCCGGCCAACCGCTTCACCTCGTCGACGATCATGCGACCCCGCACGATGGCCGCTTCGTCCTTGTCGGTCGGCTCGCGGGCGTCCGGGTTCTGGTCGGCCCCGCAACCGATGGACACCAGCCCCACTGCGCCGGTGAACGCCTGGCCGTTCGTCTGCGGGCTCGTCAGCTGGAACGAGAGCTTCGCGAAGGAGGCGGGGGAGACCGAGACGGCGAGTGCATTCGCACCGGCCGCGGTGATCGTGGTCGTGCCGCCTGCGCCGCCGTCACCCGCGCTCGCACCGACGGTGGCGTTCTCGGCGTCGTAGAGCTTCATCGACCCACCCACGGTC
>JANNDF010000337.1:0-1462 GCA_031387445.1 Planctomycetia bacterium | reverse complement strand
GTCGTCACCGGTCGCAGCCCTTCGCAGACGACTGCCCCCATGCTCAGGTTCGGCACGAAGTGGCCGTCCATGACATCGACGTGAACGCGGTCGGCCCCGCCGGCGGCGGCAGCTTTGACGTGTTCGCCCAGACGGGCGAAGTCGGCGGCGAGGATCGACGGGGCAATCGAAGCCATGTCACAAGTCCTCAAGTCCCAGGTCGCAAGTCGGGACTCATGACTTGCGGACTTGCGACGTGCGACTGTTCTATTCCCCCGCCGCGTCCAGGAACACGTCCATCTGCTGGCCGACGTACAGCGGTTGGCTCGTCGTGTCGATGGCGTAGATGACTTGCAGCACCCGCGTGTCCACCCGCTCGGTGTTCGACCCGGTGAGTGACTTCTTCGGGATCACATACGGATCGACTCGGACGAAGGTGAGCGGGAAGGTCACGTCCGGGTTGCCGCGGGGTTTCGCAACGCCGACGAGCGTGGGGCTGAACCGGGCGATGTCGTTCTCGTCGAAGTCCACCCGGACGTGCAACTTGCCGACCGCCCCGAGCACCACGAGCGGGGTGCCGGCGGCGGCGTTCACGTACTCGCCCGGCCGCACGTTCACCTGAAGCACCTTGAACTCGACGCCGGTCGGGTCGGCGACCACCCGGCCGGTCGGCTCCGCCTTCCACCGCAGTTGCGGGGCCGGCACGGTCATCCGCGACAGTTCGGTTTCGGTCTGCTGCACCTGCGCTTTCGCCTGCATGACGGTCGCCTCGGCGATGTCCCTGTCCGCCTGCCACACGCCGAGTTCCCACAGCTTGAAGTCGGCCTTCACCCGCGCCAGCGTAGCCTTCGACAGTTCCGCCGACCACTTCCGCTTGGCGTACTCGTCGGCCGACCGCGAGCCGGCGTTCAGCCCTTCCATGCGGGCGAGCGCGTCGCGGGAGTCGTCGAGCGCCACCTCGGCCTCCTTCACCTTCGCCTCCTGCACCGGCCGCTCCTCCTTCCGCGGGCTGTTGGTCAGCTTGGCGAGCGAACTCTCGGCGCTGTTCAGCAGTGCTTGCCGCACCCGCAGTTCGGCCCGCTGCGTGCGGTCGTCCAATTGGAACAACGGGTCGCCGGGGCGTACCGTCTGGCCGACCTTCACCAGCACCTTGTCCACCACGCCGGGGGTGAACGAGCCGACGGCGATGTTCTCCGTCTCCGGCTCGACGATGCCCGACCCGGCCAGTTGCTTCACGTACGGCGACTTGCCCGGCTCCACTGGCGGGGAGACCGGCTCCGGCTTCTGCTGCGCCCGCACCACCTGGAAGGTGGCGAACACGAGCGTGGCGACCGCCAGGGCGGGCAACACGTAGCGGGTGAACATGGGAACCTCATTTTGGTGAACCCCGGCAGTGATGCCGGGGGTATTCGGGACCTACCACCCCCGGCATCACTGCCGGGGTACACCCCGCTTCACGCTCTCGATTTTGCCGTCGCTCATG
>JANNDF010000320.1:0-1640 GCA_031387445.1 Planctomycetia bacterium | reverse complement strand
TCCGGCATGTGCGGCACGTCGAGCGAGATCAGGCCGGCATGTGCCCACCCGCTCTCCTTGTGAAACGTGTGGTCGCTGATTTCCTGAATCGCGCCGTAGGCGTAGGGGTTGAAGCTCGCCCCCGCCTGCCGCTTGTAGATGCCGCCGGGCACGATGTGGTACAGGTGCGGGATGACGCAGCACGCCAGGATGAACTGCCCGTCGGTGTTCCGCCAGTCCATGCCCCACGGGTTGCTCGTGCCTTCGGCGAAGATCTCGAACTTCTTCGTCTTCGGGTGGAACCGCCAGACCGCCGCGTTCATCCGCGTTTCGGGGCCGTCGAGCGACTCCACCTTGCTGTTGGTGAACACCCCGTGCAGGCCGTACAGCCAGCCGTCCGGCCCCCACTGGAAGGTGTTCAGCATCTCGTGCGTGTCCTCGCTGCCGAACCCCTTCAGGATGGGTTCGAACTTGCCCGGCTTGTCGTCCTTGTTCTCAATGAACCACAGGTACGGCGGGGCGCCGACGTACACCCCGCCGTTGCCCACCTCGATGCCGCTGGCCAGATCGAACGCCCCCAGCCCGGCCTTCTTCCGCTCCTCCGGCACCGGGAAGTCTTTCCCCTCGGCGAACACGGTTCGCTTGTCGCACTTCCCGTCGCCGTCGGTGTCTTCGAGGATCACAATGCGGTCGCGGGGGGCCTTGCCCTTCGGCGTGCGGCTCGGATACTCGAAGCACTCGATGGCCCACACGCGGCCCTTCTCGTCGATGCTGAAGGCGATGGGGTTGGCGAGGTCCGGTTCGCCGGCGAAGAGTTTCACCTCGAACTCGGCCGGCACTTTCATCTTCGCCACCGTCTCGTCCGGCTTCAGGTACGCCTGACCGGACCCCTTGCGGTTGTCGAAGCCGAACTCTTTCTGAGCAAGGGCAGGGGACGCGAGCAGGGCGAGCAGCAGCAGCCCGCGGAACGTGCGTGGCATGGGAGGGTGTCCGAAACGTGGGGGAGAGCAGGCGGGGGAAATGATACCAAAATGGACCCAGGGCTTGCGCCCTGGGAACTCATCGGAACGCTACGGCTTCGGCTTCTTCGGGCTGATCGTCTTCAGTGCGGCGTCCACGTCCTTGCTGAACTTGCTCTTCGGGTCGCCGTTCTCCTTCTTCGCTTCGCGGAGTGCCTTCACCGACCCGCTCGCCTTCTCGCCGAACGAGCCGAGCGCCTTCACCGCGTTCTCCTTCACCTTGTCGTCCTTGTCCTTCAGCAACTCGGCCAGCTTCTTGACGACCGCCTCCGGGTCGTCCGGGCCGATCTGCCCGACGGCCATGGCCGCCGCCGCTCGCACGCTCGCGTCCTTGTCGTCCAGCCCGTCCACCACCTTCGGGATGCCCGGTTTCACCGCGTCGTACTGCCCGGCCGCCGCCACCTGCCCGAGTTTGGCGATGGCCGACGCCTTCTCCTTCGCGTCCTTCGTTTTCTCCAGCGTGGCGATGGCCGCTTTCGCCGCCTCGATGTTCGCCTTGTTGTCCGCCCGCGCCACCCCGCTCAGGAGCAGCCCGCCCGCCAGCACCGCCAGGATTAACCGCGACATGACGCACCTCATCGGAAAGAGACGTGTGGAAGGTTGAACCCGGCCGCAGGGCGGGAGTTCCGGAAGCATCGATCG
>JANNDF010000432.1:0-11970 GCA_031387445.1 Planctomycetia bacterium | reverse complement strand
GTTCTTCAATGACCCGGCTCCTGACGGAGCACGGCTCGCCCGGTCTACCGTTCGCCAGGAAATGCCCCCGTGCCGCAACAGATTCACCAGCACACCTTCCCGAACGGCCTGACCCTCCTCGCCGAGCGGATGGACCACGTCCGCTCGGCCAGCATGTACCTGATGATCCCGGCCGGGTACGTGCACGAGCCGGCCGACAAGCTCGGCCTGTGCGGCATCTTCACCGACGTGCTCACCCGCGGGGCCGGCGACCGCGACAGCAAGCAACTGGCCGCCGCCTTCGACCACCTGGGCGCCGACCGGAGCGAGAGCGCCGGCGGGTTCAACGTGGTGTTCTCGGCCGGCACGCTCGCCCGCAACCTGCCCGGCGTGCTCCGGCTGTACGCCGACGTGGTGCTCAAGCCGTGGCTGCCCGACGACGAGATCGACCCGGCCCGCGACATGTCGCTGAACGAGTTGAAAGGGCTGGACGACTCCCCGCCCGACCTGTGCTTCCTGGAGTTGAAGAAGCGGTTCTACCCGCAGCCGTACAGCCGCAACCACTACGGCACCGCCGAGACGCTGATGGCGGTCACGCCGGACGACGTGCGGAAGTATCACGCCGAGCGGTTCCGCCCGAACGGGGCCATCCTTTCTGTGGCCGGCAACATCGAGTGGGAGCCGCTCAAGGATCTGGTGGGGAGCGTGTTCGGCGGGTGGACCGGCACGGCATCTCCGGTGACGCCCGCCGCCACCCCCCCGGTCAGCTACACGCACATCCAGAAGGAGACGAACCAGACGCAAGTGACGCTGGCGTACCCGACCGCCCCGTTCACCCACCCCGACTACTACCTCGCCCGCGCCGCCATCAACGTGCTCGACGGCGGCATGAGTTCGCGGCTGTTCACGGAGGTGCGGGAGAAGCGGGGGCTGTGCTACGCGGTGAGTGCGAGCCACGACCAGGTGAAGGAGCGGGCGGGGGTGCTGTGTTACGCCGGCACCGAGACGGCACGGGCGCAACAAACGCTCGACGTGATCGTGCAGGTGCTGCGTGGCCTGCGGGACGGCGTGACGGACGAGGAACTCGACCGCGTGAAGGCCGGGCTGAAGACGAGCCTCATCATGCAGCAGGAATCGACCGGCGCGCGGGCCGGTGCGATGGCCGGCGAGTGGTACCACCTCGGCCGCGTCCGCCCGCTGGACGAGGTGCAAGCGGCTATCGACGGCACCACCCCGCCCAAGCTGATGGACTTCCTCGACCGCTACCCCGCTCGCGGGTTCACGGTGGTGACGCTCGGTGCGGAACCGCTGACCGTGCCCGAGTAAGTGCTCTGCTCGCCCCGCGAGCGGGTTCAAAACAGACCGCTCGCGGAGCGAGCAGAACACACTATGCCCCTCCTCCTGCAGTACGGCCGGTCCGCGTTCGTCGGGCGGTTCGCGGCGGACATCGCCGCCGACCGCGGGGCGTGCGTGGTCGTGCAGTCCGCCCGCGGGGTCGAACTGGCCACCGTGCTTGGCCCCCTCGAAGACCGCTTCACCACCCAACTCGACGAAGACGGCCGGGTGCTCCGCGTTGCCACCGAAACGGATCTCGCCAACGCCCGCACCGCCGATGAACTGGCCGATGCGATTCTGACAGCAGCCACGTCCGAAACCGTGACCTTCCTCGATTGCGAGGTGACGCTCGACCGCCGCGGGGCGGTGCTGCACGCCGTCCCGTGGGGCGAGTGCGACTTGGATTCACTGCTGGCCGAGTTGAGCGACCGATTCGGGCTGTCGGTGCGGTTGCTCGACGTCAGCCGGATGAGCGTGACCGCCGACCCGCCGGAGCCGAAGACGACGTGCGACAAACCCGACTGCGGGTCGGGGTCGGGCGGTGGCTGTGGCACGGGCGGCGGGTGCAGTTCGGGCGGGTGCAGCCGCAAGCAGGTGAAGAACGCGGGCGAACTGACGGCGTACTTCGCCGACTTGCGGGAGAAGATGGAGGCGGCCGGAAGAGTGCCCCTGAACTGAAAACAGATTTCACCGCCGAGGGCACATAAGGGCACGAGAGGAAGGCAGAAGAGAGTTTGAGAAGAGACATTCTTTACCCCACTCTCTTTCTTCTCTCATGTGCCCTCATGTGCCCTCGGCGGTGAAATCTCTTCCTCATACGAGTGCCCCGCTCAGCTCCCGCACCTGTTTCGCAATCCCGTCGAGTGCCGCCGCCCGATCCGTGGCCGCCGTCTCCAGGTGCTTCACCAGGGCCGTGCCGACGATCACCCCGTCGCACACCGGGGCCAGTTCCCGCACGTGTTCCGGCTTGCTCACCCCGAACCCCACGCACAGCGGCAGGTCGGTCATCGTCCGCAACTTGTTCGTGACGACCGCCACCACCTCCGCTGCCGCCGCCCGCCCGCCGGTGATGCCCACCACGCTGACGACGTACACGAACCCGCCGCACGCCGCCGCCACCTTCGCCATCCGTTCCGGGCGGGTCGTCGGCGTGACCAGCAGGATCAGCTTGAAGTCGCGGTCGCGGCACCGCTTCGACAACTCGTCCGCCTCTTCCACTGGCAGATCGGGCACCACCGCCCCGCTGATGCCGCACTTCAGGCAGGCGTCGATGAACGCTTCCGGCCCGCGCTTGTGAACGAGCGAGTACGACCCCATTGTCACCAGCGGCGTGTCCCAACCCGGCGCACGCGTCACGCCCTTCACGGTGTCGAACATGGCGTCGAGTTTGAACCCGCCTTTCAAAGCACGGGTGTAGCTCGCCTGAATGACCGGGCCGTCAGCGATAGGGTCGGAGAACGGCACGCCGAGTTCGATCAGACTGGCCCCGGCACCGGCGACGGCGGACAGCGCGGCGGCGGTGAACGCCAGGTCCGGGTCGCCGGCCGGGATGAATGGGATGAACGCCTTGCGGTTCTGCGAACGGAGGCGGGCGAAGAGAGAGTCGATCGGGTTCATGGGGGTGTTGTACGACCCCGACCGGCTCCCCACACCCCTTGAGGGAGAGGGGTTGGGGGTGAGGGGGGACGGGTCACATCCCAGGGTTCCCCAGCGGCGGCAATGGTACTTCTGGCGGAATGAGGGGTGTTCCGGTGCCCGGACCGGTCGGCGGCGGTACGGTTTCCGCGGTGCCGGTCGTTGGGCTGCTGCCATGCAGTTGGGTGAACAGCGAAGTGCAGTTGCCGGCCACCCGCTGGCGGTTGAACCCCACCTTCTCGCCGTTCAGCGCATGCCACTTCTTCTGCTGCCCGGCGGTCAACTCCTTGAGCACGTCGTCCGGCGACGCACCCGTGCCAGGCTCGGGCGCCGCGGGGACCGGAACCGCCTGCGGCGGCAGGTTCGGGAACGGCAACTGCTGCTGGCCCACTCCGCCCTGTTGCCCGAAGTTCTGTGGCGGCTGTTCAGGGGTCACCGCCTTCGCCACCGCCTTCTTCTGGTCGTCGGTCAGCCCCAACTCGTCGGCCACCCGCTTGAGCAGCAGGGCTTGCACGCCGAGCGCCTGCACCTCGCACTGTTGCAGCCGGGTGAACTGGCCTTTCGTGACGGTGCCGGCCACCAGTTCGCGGCTGCCCGTTTCGTAGTTTTCCCACGCGGCGAACTCGTCCGGACTCGGCATGGCCTGACCGCCCCTGAACCGGGGGTTCACCGGCCGGCCGGTCTTCTCCCACTTTTCGTTCAGGGTGTCGAACCCGTCGATCAGCCGCACCCGCTGCTCGGCCGACAACTTCAACTCTCGCTGCACGGCCGACTGGCTCACCAGTTCGACCAGCGCGTCGGTCACGTCGGCGGCCTTCGCCATCTCCACCTTCGGCACCGGGGCGGCAGTCGCTTGCGGGGCGGTGTCGAACCGCAGGCCGAACAGCCCGCCGCCGAGCAGCACGCTCGCCGCCAGCACCACGCCGGCCACCTTCAGCATGAATGAACGGGTCATGTCTCGCATCGCTCCGTGGGCCAACGCCGTCACCGTTTCCGGGGCGGCGGTTGTGGATGTGCCGATCACGTTCAACCCGACCCCCACCGCCGACGCCGTCATCGCCTGGGTCGGCGGAACCGTCGCGGTTCCGACCGCCGCTAGTACTGCCGCGGCGACCCCGCGGCCGGTCAGCCGACCGGCGAGCAGCTTGCGGGCACGGTTCAGCCGGCCCGACAGCGTGCCCTCGCTCCACCCGAGCTGTGCGGACGCTTCCTTCCGCGACAGCCCTTCCAGGTCGCACAGCAGCAGCGGCAGGCGGTAGCGGTCGGGCAAGTTTTCCAGTTCGGCGTGTACGAGAGCCGTGGTGTCGTGGCACGCCGACACCGGCAGCGTGACCGGCTCGTCGGTCGGACTCACCACCGCTTCCACCCGCTTGCGACGGGCCGCCGTGCGACGGGCCTTCAGCGCCACGCGGTACGCCACGCCGTACAGCCACCCGCCGACGCTGGTGTGGTTGGCGATCCGCTTGGCCGACTTCGCCAGCACCAGGAACGTGGCCTGAAACGCATCCTCGGCGTCGTGCGTGTTGGCCAGGTGTCGGCGACACACGGCCCACACGGCCGGCCCGTGCCGCCGCACCAGCAGCTCGAACGCCATGCCGCACCGGGCGGTCACGAACTCGGCCAGCAGGGCGCGATCCGGCACCAACTCCGCCGTCGGGGCGGCCGAGCGGATCAGATGGGGCAAGTGGGGGATTCGGGTTCGCATCGGCACTCCGTGCGGCCGGCGACCGTCGCCGGACACGGGTGTAGTTCCCGGTGACCTCCCGGCGCGTACACCCGCCGAACATTTTTCTGAATCCTCACACACCCTACAAGGCCACCCCCGTGAACGGCTCGTACCATCGGCTTCACCCACCCCGGAGCACTTCCCATGCGCCGCGTCCTGCTTGCCGCCTTCCTGTTCACCCTCCCGGTCCTCGCCGACGACCGCGACAAGATGACCGTCGGCCTTCAGAAGGACGGCAGCATCCTCACGCCGACGAACCAACTGCTCACCCCCGCCGGCACGCAGGTGCTGTTCCCCGGCCGGCCGGTGGACGTGCTGCTCATCGACGACGGCAAGACGCTCGTGGCGAAGAACATGAAGGCGCTGGAGTTCATCGACGTGGCGACGGGCAAGGTGACGCAGACGCTCAACCAGCCGGCCGCGGCGAAGGACGAGAAGGCGTTCGGGTTCAGCGCCGTCGGCCTGATTTCCGTGGGCGAAACGCTGTGGGTGAGCGATTCGCAATCCGCGCTCCGCGTCGCCAAGAAGGGCGACGGCGGCAACTGGGTGTGGGAGAAGGAGCCGCTCAAACTGCCCGCGCCGGCGGTGAAGGGGGCGGCGTACCCGACGGGCATGGCGGTCGATGGCGATGGGGTGTGGGTGTGCAGCAACCGCGGGAACGACCTGCTCCGGCTCGATGCGAAGACGGGCAAGGTGACGGCCACGGTGCCGGTCGGCGTGGCCCCGTACACGCCGGTGGTGGTCGGCAAAAAGATCTACGTGAGCAACTGGGGCGGCGACCGGCCGGACGGCAAGGGCATCACCACCAGCGGCACGCCGGTGAAGACCGACCCCCGCACCAGCGTGGCCAATCACGGCAGCGTGAGCGTGGTCGAAGCCGACGGCGACAAGTGGAAGGCGAAGAGCGTCGTCGTCGGCGGGCACCCGTCGGGCATGACCGCCAGCAAGGACGGCAAGTTCGTGTACGTGGCGAACGCCAACAGCGACACCGTCAGCGTGATCGCCACCGACTCCGACAAGGTGGTCGAAACCATCGACTGCAAGCCGGAGAAGCGGTTGCCCTTCGGCAGCGGGTCGAACGCCGTCGCCCTCAGCCCGGACGGCCACACGATCTACGTCGCCAACGGCACCAACAACTGCGTCGCGGTGGTGGCACTGGGGAACATGAGCGGCGGCCCCGGCCTTCTTAACCCACCGCGACCGAGCAAAGTTCTCGGCCTCATCCCCACCGGCTGGTATCCCGGAGCGGTGAAGGTCTCGGCCGACGGCAAGACGCTGTTCGTGGCGAACGTGAAGGGGCACGGGTCGCTGAACGACAAGAAACGGCCGCCGGAGAAGGGGAAGAACTCGCACGACCACCTGGGCAGCGTGTCGGTCATCCCGGTTCCCACCGCCGACGAGCTGAAAGCGCACACCGAGAAGGCGAACGCCAGCAACCGCCTGGCGTACTCGCTCGCCGGATTGGAGAAGGCCCGCCCCGACGCCAAACCGGTGCCGGTGCCCGAGCGCCACGGCGAGCCGAGCGTGATCGAGCACGTCGTCTACGTCATCAAGGAGAACCGCACCTACGACCAGGTGTTCGGCGACATGAAGGAGGGCAACGGCGACGCGAACCTGTGCATCTTCGGCGAGGAGGTGACGCCGAACATGCACAAGCTGGCCCGCGAGTTCGTGCTGATGGACAACTACTACTGCTCCGGCGTGCTCTCCGCCGACGGCCACTCGTGGGTGAACGAGGCGTACACCACCGACTACCTCGAAAAGATGTTCGGCCAGTTCACCCGCAGCTACCCGTATGAAGGCAGCGACCCGCTCGCATTCCCCACCAGCGGGTTCCTGTGGGACAACGCCCTGCTGCACAAGAAGACCTTCTACAACTTCGGCGAGCACTGCAAGACCACGTTCGACCCGAAGGGGGCGAAGTGGGCCGACCACTACGCCGACTTCACCAACGGCACCAACAAGTTCAAGATGACGGTCGAGCCGAACCTGCCGTCACTCAAGCCGTACTCTCACCCGACCTACCCCGGCTTCCAGATGACCGTGCCGGACGTGGCACGGGCGAAGCTGTTCACCGCGAAGCTGGCCGAGTGGGAGAAGGCCGGCACCATGCCGAACCTGGTGTACGTGTTCCTGCCGAACGACCACACCTCCGGCACCAGTCCGGACCAGCCCACCCCGAAGGCGATGAACGCCGACGGCGACCTGGCACTCGGGCAGGTGGTGGAGGCGCTGAGCAAGAGCAAGTTCTGGGACAAGACGTGTGTGCTGGTGACGATGGACGACCCGCAGAACGGGTTCGACCACATCGACGGCCACCGCACGGTGGGGCTGGCCATCAGCCCGTACACCCGGCAGAAGAAGACGGTGAGCACCTGCTTCAACCAGACGGGCATGGTGAAGACCATCGAGCTGATGCTCGGCCTGCCGCCGATGACGCAACTCGACCTGAGTGCCACCCCGATGCGGGACTGCTTCACCGCCAAGCCGGACACGACGCAGTACACCGCCGAGAAGAACAAGATCAAACTGGACGAGATGAACCCGCCGCTGAAGAAGCTCGACGGCCAGGCGCTGCACTGGGCGAAGGAGTCGCTGAAGCTCGACTTCGAGAAAGAGGACCTGAACGACGAGGACGTGTTCAACCGCATCCTGTGGCACAGCGTGAAAGGCGACAAGCCGTACCCAGGGGACAGCAAGTAGGTGCCGCCTGCCGGGCGGCACCCGAACCACCTTGGCGAACCGGCGGTGTCATCCACCGGGTGTTCGACCCCTCACCCGCCCGTCGTGCCCAGCACGACGGGCGACCTCTCCCCAACGGGGAGAGGTGGGTGTCGCCGGCTCCTTCGCGTTGGCGGATGACACGACCACGCCCCACCTCTCCCCGTTGGGGAGAGGTCGCCGAGCGGAGCGAAGCGACGCCGGCGGGTGAGGGGACGTCCCCCGACCATAGGTATTACGACTGGCCGCTTGTCGGCACGCGATCAGGTCCGCCAATCTGAGGCTCGGCGGAGATTGGGTAGTGCGATACCTCCAAGGCAAGCCCGAGTTCCCCGGCCAACCGCACCAACTCAGCCGGTAAGTGGTCACAGTGCGCGGCCACGTCCCGCCACTCGATACCGAAGTCCAAAGTGACCCCCTCGACTCCCGGCCACTCGACGAGCCGCCGCACCTGTTTGGCCTCCGACCGCAGGAACACGACCGCCTCTGCAACCTGTCCCTCAAGAGGGCCGAAATCGGTGTCGCTCACATCAACGCTAACGCCAGATAGCTGGTTCCGCCGACCCTCAGGGTGCGCAGGAAAAAGCGGCTCGCCACGCCGACAGACGTTGCCCACCGGGAGTGTGCAGCCATCCAGGAAGGCATCCACGTCGAAGTCGGGGCCAACCGCCCGCATCACTGCCGCCATACTCGACCCGCTTTGACCTCCGCCGTCGAACTTGGTGTTCGCCCGGCCAGACCCAGCCCGCAGCCTATCGGGCAAACTACCCTCACGCAATCGTTCGCCCTGCCTTGTGGAACTGGTGGAGCGTCCGGATAGCGCGGAACTTGTGCGGCTCGCTGGTCGCGCTTCACCACACACCCGCCCGCGGAGCGGGGCGGCGACAATGTTACCGCCCCGCTCCGCGGGCGGACCAGATTACCGGCTACACGCCATCCTCCGCCGCAATCGCAGTCCCCTGCCGGATTCGGTACACTGACTCCCGCCAACGCTTTTTTCGGAGCCTGCCATGTCTGCCGCGTCGCCGTCGCCTGCTTATTCGCCCGGCCTCGAAGGGGTCGTCGGCGGGGAGACGGCCGTTTCGTGCATCGACGACGGCCTGCGGTACCGCGGCTACCCGGTCGGCGAGCTGTGCGAGAAGGCCACGTTCGACGAGGTGGCCCACCTGCTGCTGCACGGGGATTTGCCCACCGCCAAGCAACTCGTCGCGTTCCAGGCCCGCGTGACGACCGCCCGCCGCATCCCGGAGCCGGTGAAGCAGCTCTACCCGCACACCCCGCCGTGGGCGTACCCGCTCGACGCCCTCCGCACCGCCGTTTCGATGGTGGCCCTGTTCGACCCGGACGCGACGGACAACAGCCACGAGGCGAACGTGCGGAAAGCCGAGCGGCTGCTCGGCCAGATGCCGGTGATGGTGGCGGATCAGTACCGCGTGAGCAAGAACCTTCAGCCGGTGATGGCCCGCCCGGACCTCGGGCACTCGGCGAACTTCCTGTACATGCTCAAAGGCACCGAGCCGACACCGGAGGAGGTGCGGGCGCTCGACGTGTCGCTCATCCTGTACGCCGAGCACGAGTTCAACGCCAGCACGTTCACAGCGCGGGTGATCGTGTCCACCATGTCCGATTTGCACAGCGGCATCGTCGGCGCGATCGGGGCACTGAAGGGGTCGCTGCACGGCGGGGCGAACGAGAAGGTGATGGACGTGGTGCGGGCGGCCGGCGGGCCGGACACGGCCGAGCAGTGGACGTACGACGCGCTCGCCCGCAAGGAACGGATCATGGGGTTCGGGCACCGGGTGTACAAGGCCGGCGACGTGCGAGCGGCGATCCTGAAGAGGTACGTGACGGCGGCCGCCACCACGCCCGAACTTCAGAAGTGGGAGGCGACGGCCGACGCCATCGAGCGGGTGATGGGGGTGAAGAAGAACATGTTCCCGAACCTGGACTGGCCGGCCGGCCGGCTGTACCACGCGATGGGGCTGGAGATCCCCCTGTACACGCCCATGTTCGCCATGAGCCGGGTGGCCGGGTGGTCGGCCCACATCATCGAGCAGACGGACCACAACCGACTCATCCGCCCGCGGTCGCTGTACACCGGCGAACCGCCGCGGAGCGTGAAGCCCATTGGCGAGCGGGGGTGATCTGGGCGAGCGGGCTGGTGCCCTGGAACCGCCGGCGTGAGCCGGCTGGGTGGTGTGGTTGACCCAGCCACCTGACGGTGGCGGTTCCAAAAAATCAGCCCGCTCACGCGGGCCGCTCGCCTCTTCTCTTCACCGCCGCCTTCGCCTCCTTCGTCAGCACGGCTGTGTCCACCCCGCCGGCCAGTTTCTTCAACAGCACCGCCGCTTCCGGCACGTCGCAGTATTCCAGCACCTCCACCCCTCGCACTGCCCGCCAGGCGGATCGCGGTATTCCTTCCGCCTTTTCGAGCAGCCGGGTCAATCGTTCGTCCGCTTCGGGCGAATCGGCCCCCGCCGCAACTGCCTTCCGCAATGGTTCGACGATGCGGTCGGCCACGGCCGACAGTTCCAGTTCCGCCGTGTGACGGGTGCGGAAGTCGGTGCTGCCGAGGTTGTCGAGACGAGCCTTCACCCACTCGGCTTTCGGCGCTTCGGCCGGTGTCAGTTTTGCGCTCAATAACTCCACGGCGGCGGTCGGGTGCTGCACCATTCGCCGGATGGCCGTGAACGCCTTGTCGGTAGTGCCGTCGAGTGCGTCCCACACGGTAGAGTCCGGCTTCGCCTGCGGGTCGGATTCCTCGCCGAACACGTCCCACAGGTAGACCGGCGCGTCGCGGTGGGTGGTGGCCACCCGCCGACCGCACGGCGACACGCCCAGCCCGTCGGCCACCAACGCGGTGACGAACTCGGCTCGCAGTTCGCCGGAAAGTGCTTCCCAGAACTGCACCACCGGGCTCGCGGCGCCGTCTTCGCGCTCCCCCGGTTTTTCGTGGGCAAGGAATACGCTTCTCCCACACGGTGAGAGTTCGGCCGGGCGAAAGTTGGTCGGTGGCGACGAGGACCGTTCACGGAACTTTCGCCGCCACCCGCTACGGTCGATGACCGTGACATGAAGCGTGTCGTAGTTGCCGTTTCCGCCGTCCGGCATGTCAGTCAGGGCCACGCGGTCGCCACTGGCGGAGATTGTCAGTTCGCCCACAGCGCCGTGGTGGGTGGTCACGCTGCCCGTTTTCACGTCCAGCCAGGTGACGTGCTGGATCGGTCGTGCCTCGTCTTTGTCCGGGTGCGTCATCGCCACCGTGCCGCCGTCCGGGGTGGGGCGGCAGTGGGTCCGCCAGTCCGGTCGGAACGTGAGCGGAACGGTTCGCCACTTGAGGTCTGTCAGGTCGAAGACGGAGAGCGCCTGTTCGCTCAGAACCCCGACCCGCCCGCGGCCGACCCAGAACGGCACGTCCGGGTAGCCGTGGATGTTGCCGCCGAGGGCGTAAAGCCGCCGGCCGGTGGTGCCGTCGGTCACACACACCTCCGAGCCGCCCAACTCGGCGAGTCGTTTGCTCTGGACCAGTGCGATGTACCGGGTGGCGTCGGGCGAGAGTTCGTGCGAGAAGGTGCCACCAAGCCCCGCGAACTGGACTGGCGGAAACGGAGACGAGAGACGCCGGCGGTAGTTGGTCCGGGTGTCCCAGACGAGGTGCGCGGTCTTGCCGTCGCCGGTCTCGATTTCGGTGACGAGGGTGTGCGGGTCGGCGAACCGCACGGCCGTCATCTCGACCACCGGGTCGGGCGACTGCGGGAGCAGTTCGCCGGTGGCCGGGTTCAACAGGCGGACGATGCCGCCGGGTTCGTTGTTCGCTCCGATACCGCCGAACCCGCGGAACTGCGGCGAGCGGAAGCAGGCCAGCACCTTGCCGTCGGGCGAGAGTTGGAAGTCGGCCACGTCGGTGGCGGCGAGATGGCGGGTGACCTTCCCGGTGCGAACGTCGTACCCGACCAACCGGGCGCCCAGCTCGGTCGTGAGCAGGTGCTGACCGTCGGCGGAGAGTGCGGGAAATGCGTCTTCGCTGGGACGCGTGAGACGGCCGACCACCTTGCCGGTCGTCAAATCCCACACCACGACCCGTTCGGGCACGTTGGCGGTGTGCATGGCGGCCACCCGCTTCCCGTCGGTCGAAAGGCCGACCGGGATGAAGTGGGTGTCCGGCGGGGCGTCCTTCGGGGCGGCGTCTTCCAGCCGCGGGCCGTCGTTGCCGGTGGAGGTGTCGAACAGGTGCACCCGCTTCACCCCGACGCCGATCAGCCAGCGATCGGACACGTCGAACACGGTGACGGGCACGGAGGCGTCGCACTCCCACTTCCGCTGCCACACCGTGTTGCCGGTGCTCAGGTCGGTTCGGCGCACCTGCCGCTTCTCTTCGTCGTACTGCACCATTCCGGTGCCGTCGGCGGCCAGGGTGTGGTAGATGGTCCGCAGCAACTTGGGCAACTTTATCACGCGGCCGCTGAGCAGGTCGTACACATGGGGAATGACCTGAATGCCATTCAGTTAGCGTGCAAGTCCTTTGGCGTCCTACCGTTTCGTCACCTCCGAGGTGCCGAACTTGGTCCCGACAC
>JANNDF010000430.1:0-11355 GCA_031387445.1 Planctomycetia bacterium | reverse complement strand
GTTCGCCGGCGGCGCGCGCGTGGGGATTATCCGGTTTTCGGTGTTGGTGGTTTGGCCCCCCCCACCCCCCTGCCTTGGAACCAGCCACCCCCCCCCTCTCCCCTGGGGAGGGGGGGTGTGGTCGCCGCCCCGCGCGACGGGAGGGCGGCGGGTGAGGGGGTTGGTCACGCATCGGTCCCCCTCACCCGGATAGTCGCTCCGCTCCCGATCCGACCTCGGTCGCAGTCGCGGTCATGATTTCAGCCGCGGCCCCTCACCCGGATAGTCGCTCCGCTCCCGATCCGACCTCTCCCCCGCTCCGCAGGGGAGAGGTGGAGGTGACTGGTATCCTCGCCACGGTTCCGTCGCTCGCCTTCGGCTCACCGACTCCACCCCTGGCTAACGACTGCCGCCGCTCCGCGGCGGGTGGTTACTTCGGATCGGGCTTCGTCAACCGTCGGTCCGTTCCGAACACTTCCACCCGCCGCCATTCCATGCCCGGTTCCCATCCGTCCACAAACACATCAAAGGTAGTGCCGGGGCGAACGCCGATCCGTTCAAGGAACGGTTTCAGACGGTCGGCCCAAGCGTCGGGATCTTCGCCGTCCGTCAGTTCATAGTCGAGGTTAAACCCATCTTTGCCACCACCAGCGCCACAGTCTTCTGCCGCTTCGCCGAAGAACACTTCCAGTTCCTCTTCCAGGTCAATGCGCGACAGCCCGCACCCGGCAGAGGGACAGTAGACGAAAATGTTTGCGGCCATCGGCTGCCCCCCTACATCATCCCCCGCTGCCATTCGATCTGTTTCGCCAACCCAGCATCTAACCCCGTCGTCGGCTTCCACCCTAAGTGCCGCCAGAGCTTCCCGACATCCGCGGCCGTCGCCAACTGGTCGCCCTTGCGGTCGGGCTTCCGCTCGATGGTCGCCGTCTTGCCGCTCAGCCGCTCGATCTTGCGGATCATGTCCAGCACGGTGGCGATCTCGCCGCCGCCCAGGTTGAACGTCTCGCCCGGCATCGCGTTCATGCCGGCCCGCAACGTCGCCTCCACGCAGTCGCCCACATAGGTCGCCCCGCGGACTTGCAACCCGTCGCCGGTCAGTTGAATCGGCGTGCCCGAGAGCACCCACTTGATGAACAGGTGCAGCCCCATCTCCGGCCGCTGCCGCGGGCCGTACACGCTGAAGAACCGCAGCACCACCGCCGGGATGCCGAACTCCTCCTGATACACCCGCGTGAGGTGTTCGCCGGCCAGCTTCGTGATGCCGTAGGGCGAAGAGGGTTTGGTAGGAAGTGTCTCATCGCCACTGGCGTACCGGCCGTACACGCTGCTCGTGCTGGCGTACACGAACTTCTTGAGCGTCGGCACCGCCTTCAGCGCTTCGAGCAGGCGGTGCGTGGCGGTCAGGTTGCAGCGGTTGTAGATGTCGAAGTCGATCCAGCTCCGCGTGAGGCCGGGCATCGCCGCGAGGTGGAAGACGTACTCCGCGCCGGCCACCGCGTCGGCAATCTTCCCGTCCGCGAGATCGGCTTCCACGAACCGGAACTTCGCGTGTGCCTTCGCCCCGGAGAGGTTTCGTTCCTTCACCGAACGGGCGTAGTAGTCGGTGAAGCAGTCGATGGCGACGACCGAGTGCCCGTCGGCGAGCAACCGCTCGGTCAGGTGCGACCCGATGAACCCGGCACAGCCGGTGACCACGCACGTCATGAATGCCCATCCTGGGTGAAGGGAGAAAGGGTATCATCCGCGGGTGGGGGGTGGCAACGCGAGATTCGCCGCGGCGGGGTGTCCGCCTTCCCAGGTGTGGCACATTCCGGCTATCCTGACCGCACACCGTTCCTCCCAGGTGGTGCCACATGGCCCGCTCGCGTACCAAGTCCGTCGCCACCCAGAAGACGCTCGCCACCGTCCTCGCGGTGTTCGTCAAGCTGCCCACCCCGGTGAAGATCGGCGTGGTGGTGCTCGCCCTCATCGGCGGGGGGGTGTTCCTGTTCATGCAGAAGAAGGATGACCCCACCGGCAAGCCGACGACGACCGTGACGACCGGCGAGAACGAGTTCCTGTTCTGCTTCTGGAACGTGGAGAACCTGTTCGACGACAAGGACGACAAGCGGCGGGAGGTGGACGAGGAGTACGACAACCCGTTCGCCGAGAACAAGGAGCTGCGGGAGTTGAAGTACAGCCACATTGCCAGCGCCCTGGTCGGCATGAACGGCGGCAAGGGGCCGGACGTGATCGCCTGCGCGGAGGTGGAGAGCGTGCGGGCGGCCGACCTGCTGAAAGACGCGCTGAACGCCCGGCTGAAGGAGACGAAGCAGGACGACAAGTGCCAGTACTCGCAGGTGGTGATGCAGCCGATCGACGGCGGGCGGCACATCGCCACGTGTGTGATCAGCCGGGTGAACGTGGACGTGCGGAGCGTGAAGCTGCTGAAGAAGCCGCTGCGGATCCTCGAAACGCACCTGTACGTGAACCAGAAAGACCTGTGCATCATCAGTTCGCACTGGACGAGCCAACTGAAGCAGCGGGACGGCACCGACGGGGACGACGGGCGTGAGAAGTACGCCGTCGCCATCTACGAGCGGTTCCGCGAGCTGAACACGAAGGACACGGCGACCGACTTCCTGGTGTGCGGCGACTTCAACGACACGCCCGACGCCGACCCGATCGTCAAGGGGTTGGGGGCGATCGGCGACGCGACCAAGGTGAAGCCGACGGCCGACGAGCCGTTCCTGCTCAACCTGATGAACGGCAAAGACCCGACCAAGTACGGCACCCTGTGGTACGGCGGCAAGCCGCTCATCTACGACCACATCTGCGTGTCGCCGGGGATGCTCGACGCCAAGGGGTGGAGCGCTGATGTGAAGAGCGTGGCGACGTACACCGACGGGCTGATGCGGAAGGGGGCCACCCGCCGCGAGCCGTGGCGGTTCGGCGACCCCGGCAAGGACATCAAGGACGCCGACCGCGGGTACGCCGACCACTTCCCGGTGACGGTGAAACTGAAGGTGGAAGCGAAGTAGTGACCGACGAGCCGGAGGCGTGAGCGACGGGTGCGGAACACCTGCCGTCGCTCACGCTTCCGGCTCGTGTCCTGCGTCACTCTTTACTCATCGTCTCATCCAAATTGAGCATCACGCGGGCGACGGCCACCCAACTCGCCAACTGCGCCGGGGTGGCGGTGTTCGGCAACTTCTTCGCGTCGTCGGCCGACTTCACGGCCACCGCCCACGGGTCGGCCTTCGGGTCGGCGAACCGCTCCGCCTGCTTCGCCTGCATCGCCAGCACCACCTTCGCTTCCGCTTCCGTCGGGGCACGACCGACGCACAGCTTGAAGGCGTAAGCCACCCGCTCGGCGTCGGTCTTCCCGCCTTCGGTGAGAATGCGAAGCCCGAGCGCCTGGGCCGCTTCGAGGAAGATCGGTTCGTTCAGCGCCGTGAGCGCCTGCACGGGCGAGTTCGACCGCGACCGCTTCACACACGCGAAGTCGCCGGTCGGGGCGTCGAACGCTTGCAGCGCCGGGTACGGCAGGCTGCGGAACTTGAACACGTACAGGCTGCGGCGGTAGCGATCGGGGCCGGTGCTCTCCGGCCACGCCTTCGGGCCGTAGCTGGTCGGCGGCACGAGCATGAACGCGGGAATCGGGGGGTAGACCGGCGGGCCGCCGACGGTGTCGGTGAGCAAACCGGACACTGACAACGCGATGTCACGCACCACCTCGGCATCGACGCGATGCCGAGGCCCGCGGGCGAGCAGCTTGTTCGCTGGGTCCTTCTCCTTCAACTCCGGCGTGACCTTCGATGACTGCTTGTAGGTGGCCGACGTGACGATCTGGCGGTGCAGGTGCTTGACGGACCACGGCGCGGGTTTGGAACCGCCGGCGTCAGCCGGCTGGGTGGCGGGAATAGCACCCGGCCGGGTGTCGCCGGCGGTTCCAGAGGGGACGGAAGGTTTACTGAACTCGCACGCCAGCCAGTCGAGCAACTCCGGGTGGGTGGGCGTGTCGGCCTGCACGCCGAAGTCTTCCGGCGTGCCGACCAGCCCCGTCCCGAAGTACGTCTGCCACACGCGGTTGACGAACGCCCGTGCGGTGGTGGGCGACTCCTTGGCGGTGAGCCACTTCGCAAACCCCAGGCGGTTCGGTGGGGCGTCCTTCGGCATCGTGTGCAGGAACCCCGGCGTGCCGGTGCTCACCTGCTCGGCCGGCTTGAGGAAGTCGCCGCGCTTGAGCAGGTGTGTGGCCCGAGGGTTCACCATCTCGCTCAGCACCAGTTGACTCGTCCCTCGCGGGTGCTGCTTCCACAGGTCTTCAATCAGAGCGTTCCCTCCCTTCCACTCGGGCAGGGTCGTCCGCCACACGGCGAACACGGCCGCGTCGTCCGCCTCGCTGCGAGTGTCGGTCGGCGGCTTCACCCACTGCGGCAGCAGGTCGCCTTTCGGCTCCTTCGCGTCGGTGAACGAAATGCGGAAGCGACCGAGGTTGTTCGTCTGGTTGTCGTCGCTGTTGTACCCGCCGTGGTTCTGCACCAGTTTCACCGTCACCTTCGCGTCGGCCGGCACGTCGAGCGGCTTGTCGAACACGAACACCGCCGTGCGGGAGACGTTACTGCGGCCGGGGCCGATGTCGTTCGTCCACGCGGTCTCGTCCTTGCCGTCGAAGGCGTACTCGACCGGCCCCATCACCCGCTTCTTCCCGGACTTGTCGTCGAACTGCTTGTCCAACGGCGACTCCGGCGGGCTGGCGTCGGCGACGGCCGACACGATCTTCGCCTTCTTCCCGGCCACCTCCACGGAAATCTCAGTCAGGCCGAAGTGCCCGTGCAGCGACCGCCCCGGCCCGCCGTGCGGCAGCGTCGGGTCGTTCAGCACCTCCAACCGCACGGCGGTGATCGCCTTCAACGCCGTCTTGCCGGTGTACGGCTCGGTGTTCTTCGTCGGGGCGTACCCGGCCGTGAGGATGGAGCCGTCGTCGAGCAGGTAGTTCTTCTGCCCGCCGCTGCCGTCGAGTTCGGGTTTGTGTGTCACCCACTTCGGCCGGGCGTCGCGGAGCTTCTTCTCCCACGCCCGCATCTGCTCCTTCCAGTCGGCCTTGCCGTGCTTCAGCCCGTCCTCGATCTCCTTCATCTGGCGGAACAGGTCGGCCCGCTTCGCCTGGGCGTCGGCGGTGTACGCCGTCATGCTGGTTTCGTTCGCCGTGTTCAAGTAGGCGAACAGGCGGTAGTAGTCGGTGTGGGTGATCGGGTCGAACTTGTGCGTGTGGCACTGGGCGCACTGACTGGTCAGGCCGAGCATCGCCTTACCGACGGCGTCCATGCGGTCGAACATCGCCTCCATGCGGAACTGCTCCGGGTCGATGCCCCCTTCCTCGTTGATCATGCTGTTCCGCAGGAAGCCGGTGGCCACCTTCTGCGCCTGCGTGGCGTTCGGTAGCAGGTCGCCGGCCAGTTGCTGGATGATGAACTGGTCGTAGGGCAGGTCGGCGTTGAAGGCGTCGATCACCCAGTCGCGGTAGAAGTGGACGAACCGCGGCTTGTCCTTCTCGTACCCGTCACTGTCGGCGTACCGGGCGGCGTCCAGCCACAGCCGCGCCCACCGCTCGCCGTAGTGCTTGCTCGCCAGCAGTTTGTCCACCACCTTCTCGAAGGCATCGGGCGAAGCGTCCTTCACGAACGCCTCGACCTCGGCGGGCGTCGGCGGCAAGCCGATAAGATCCAGGTACACACGGCGAATCAGAGCGTGCTTCTCGGCGGGAGCCGACGGCTTCAGGCCGGTGCCTTCGAGTTTGGCTTTCACGAACAGGTCGATGGGATTCGCGCTCGTCTTCGCCTCGCGGTTAACCGGAAGATCTGGCCGCTTCGGCGCGATGAACGCCCAATGCGTGGCTTTCGCCTCGCCGCTGAGGGCGTCAGGCCACTTCGCCCCGGCGTCGATCCACGCCTTCAATGCCGCCGTTTCCTTCTCGGTCAACTTGTCGCCCTTGGGCGGCATCACCTCTTTCTCGTTGGCAGTCACCACCCGCTTGTACAACTCACTCTCGCCGCTCTTGCCCGCGACGATGCCCGGCTTGCCCGTTTCACCGCCGGCGAACGCCTTCGCCCGCACGTCGAGCCGCAAACCCGACTTCACCTTCTTCGCGTCGTGGCACTCGAAACACTTGGCCTTCAGCATCGGCAGCACATCTTTTTCGAAGCTGACGGCCTTCGGATCGCCGTCGGCACGGGCGACGAGCGGGAGGAGCAACAGGGCGAACAGAATGGGGAGAGAGCGGGACATCGTCGGCTCCGCGGGAGGTGACGCCAATATACCCAAACCCCATGCAACCGATCCAGCACTTCCAGCACTGCCCCAAGTGTGCCGCGGCCGTGACCGTCGGTGTCAACCCGCTCGTCTGCCCGGCGTGCGGCTTCTGTTTCTTCTTCAACCCGACCGTGTCCGCGGCGGCGTTCGTGTTCGAGGCGAACGGCCGAATCCTGTTGCTCCGGAGGGCGAAGGAACCGGCGAAGGGGCTGTTCGGCATCCCCGGCGGGTTCATCGACATCGGCGAGAGTGCGGAAGTGGCGTTGCGACGGGAGATCCGCGAAGAGGTGGGCATCGAGGTGACGGAGTTGAAGTACCTGACTTCTTACCCGAATTACTACGCCTACCGCGGCGTAACGTACCCCGTGTGCGACCTGATGTTCACGGCGACGGCGGTACACCCCGAAGCGGTGCAGAGCCTGGACGACGTGGCCGGGTACGAGTGGCGGGGGTTGGATGAGATAAAGGGGGAGGAGTTGGCGTTCGAGTCGCTGCGAACAGGCTTGAATGTACTCCGCACTCTCCGAGTGCGGTGAACCAAACCGCACTCGGAGAGTGCGGAGTACATTCAAGCAACCGGGCCGCGAGGATCGCTCCCCGCGGCCCGGTGTGGTGTCGGCTCGGCGCGTCTACCTCTCCACCTGGGACACCGAACGCTCACGGACCGGCCGGCCACAAGTGGCCAAACTCTTCCGGTGAACCACGACACGCGGGGTTGCTCCAGTCACCGGAAGAGTTTGGCCACTTGTGGCCGACAGCCGGTCTGGAACAGCGTTCGTTGGGAAGCATCGCAAGCGATGCGCTCGGCCGACGCAACATCGGCCACCACTCCGAAGAGTGAAAGTCTAAACCCACCTCGCCGACACCTCCGGCAATATATCAACCGGCGAACCTCCCCCGGCCAACCCAGGCGGCTGACGCCGCCGGTTCACCGAGTTTCCGCCATGCCCGAACAACTCCGCTGTATGCCCGCGTCGGCTGTGATTGTGGGCTGGGACTTCAGCACCGGCAGCGTGAAAGCTCTCGCGTTCGACACGTCCGGCAAGGTGCTCGCCGAGGTGCGCTTCCCCACCGAACTGTTCACCGACGGCGGGGTGTGCGAACTGAGCTACCTGCAACTCGAAGGGCAGGCTCGCGCCACCACCCGCCAAATCGCCCGCAAACTGTTCGACCTCGGCCGCGCACACGACTGGTTGGCCGGTGGCATCTCCGCCACCCACCACACGGCGGGCTGGCTGGACGAAGACGCCGTGCAGGTGCGTCGCATGATCTGCTGGAACGACCAGACGCTGGCCGTGTACCACGCCGAGGGGTTGGCACGCCTGGGCGGGCAGGAGCGGGCGATGGAACTCACCGGCGGGCTGTGGGCGGTGCGGTACGGGCTGAGTCACTTGGTGAAGGACGAACAGACCCTGTCGCCGGCGCGGTGGGAGCGGATCGACGTGTTCGCCCCCCACGGGCTGGCGGCGGGCGGCTTCCTCACCGGCTACTTCCACCAGATCAGCGTCAGTTGCGCCGCCAGCAGCGGCATGCTCGACCTGCGGACGAACCAGTGGCGGCGGGAAATGCTCGACGCCCTGGCCGACCCGAAGCACCGCGACCTGGTGTGGGAGCGCCTCCCCGAAGTGGTGGACATGAACACCCCGCTCGGCCCGCTTGCCGAGCACATGATGCTCGACACGTCGCTCTCCGATTCGATGGTGTCGCCGCTCGTCTTCCCCACGCTCGACGACCAGGCGGCGGGATTGATCGGCGGCGGGGCGGTCGATCCTGGGCAGATCGCCGTCATCCTCGGCAACTCGGCGGTGGTGAACTCGTCGTCCGACAAACTCCCCGCGTCGGGCAACCTGGACTGCATGAAGCTGAACTGGGGGCCGTACCTGTGGATGCGGTGCTACAGCAACGGGGCGCAGTTCCTCGACCGCGTGGTCGGTGCGAACCCCGACTGGCCGGCGCTCGAGACGGCGGCACGGGCAGCCGAGCCGGGGTGCGGCGGGGTGGCCGTGCTGCCGTTCGTGCTGAGCGAGCCCAGCATCGGGGTGAACCAACCGCGTTTCGAGTGGATCGGTGGTGAGCCGACCGACGTGGGCGTGAAACTGCGGGCGAGCTTCGAA
Source organism: Planctomycetia bacterium (assembly GCA_031387445.1). Classification (GTDB taxonomy): domain Bacteria; phylum Planctomycetota; class Planctomycetia; order Gemmatales; family Gemmataceae; genus JALHQU01. Next base: position 2,965 of record JANNDF010000430.1, on the reverse strand, counting down.
GCGATCTCGTACCTGATCGCGCTCGCGGTGAAGGAGCACGAGGCGGCCGGGCAGGTGGTGAACCGCGTGACGGTGAGCGGTGGCATCGCCCAGAGCGAACTGATGTGCGAGATCCTGGCGAGCGTGCTGAACAAGCCGCTGGAACGCCTGGAGTCGAACGAGGGGCCGGCGCTCGGGGCGGCGGTGGTGGCGCTGGCCGGGTTGGAGAGCCACCTGCGGAAAGAGCAAGGCATCGCCGAGCCGTTCACCGCAGCCGACGCCGTGCGGTGCATGGTCCGCTTCCGCGGACGCACCGAGCCGAACGCCGAGTGGGTGGAGGTGTATCGGGACGGGCTGGATGAGTTCCGGAAGCGAATCGGGTGAAAGTGCTCTGCTCGCTCCGCGAGCGGTTCTGATTCCGCTCGCGGAGCGAGCAGAGCACTTCAGGCCAGTGCCTCCCCGATCACCCGGCCGTTCGGCACCAGCACTTGCGGCCTTCCCACGCGGTCGGTCAGCGTCGTCTCCAGGTCGTACCCCAACAAATGCAGCGTCGTTGCCAGCACGTCCTTCGGCGACACCGGGTTGTCCGTCACCGTGCCGCCGTGCTTGTCGGTCTTGCCCACCACCCGCCCGCGGGCCACCCCGCCGCCGGCCAGGAACGCCGAGTACGCCTGACTCCAGTGGTCCCGCCCGCCGCCCTTGTTGTTGTCCAGCCGCGGCGTGCGGCCGTGTTCGCTCAGCACCAGCACCAGCGTGTCGTCGAGCATCCCGCGTTCGTCGAGGTCCGAGATCAGCCCGGCGTACCCGCGGTCGAATCCCGGCATCAGTTCGTTTCGCATCCGCGGGTAGTGCTCCCAGTGCGTGTCCCACCCGCTGCCGGCGAGGCCGAACTCGTCCCAGAACACGGTCACGAACTTGCTGCCGGCTTCCACCAGTCGCCGGGCCGCGAGGCAACTCTGGCCGAACAGCGTGTGCCCGTAGCGGTCGCGGGTCTTGGGGTCATCGCGGGTCACGTCGAGCGCGTTCCGCACCTTCTCGTTGCCGATCAAGTCGTACGCCCGCTCGCGGAACGGGTCGTCGGTGGGCAGTCGGGTTCGCCGGGCGTCTTCCATCTGTTCGAGCAGCGATTTGCGGCTGTTCAGCCGGTCGACCGTCACGTCGGCCGGCAGGCGGGTGGCGTCGCCGATGGTGAACCGGCAGTCGGCGTCGATGCCCACATACGGCTCGTCGAACGTCTCGGTGGTGGTCGTCAGCGTCTTCGTGATCTGGCGGTTCGCTTGGCCGTGGAAGCGGGTGAAGTGCGGGTTGTGCCTGCCGCCGAGGAACGCCGCGTACGGGCCGGCCCGCGGCACCTCGCCCTTCCGCTGACTGCTGAACGGGAAGGGCAGGGCGATGTTGTCGGGCACCGCTTTCCGCTTGCCCTTCTGTTCTTCCAGATAGGACACCACCGACCCGATGAACGGCCAGTGCTTCGGGTCGTGCGGGTTCAGCTCCATGTTCACGTCGATGTCCGGCACGGCGGTGGTGGCGAACGCCACGCCGTGGATCGGGTGCTTGTGCGTCATCGACCGCACCACCGTCACGCGGTCCATCACGTTGGCGGTGTGCGGGAGCAGTTCGCACACGTCGCAGCCGGGCAGTTTGCTGCGGATCGGCTTGAACTCGCCGCGGATTTCTACTGGCGCGTCCGGCTTCATGTCCGCCATCTCGATCTGACTCGGCGAGCCGTACAGGAACAGCAGGATGCACGCCTTCGCCTTCCCGGCCGTCGGCTTCTTCTCGGCCGCCTTCAACTGGTCGGCCAAACTCAGCCCGAACAGCGACAGCCCGCCGACGACGAGTGAGTCGCGGCGGGTGACGCCGTCGCACAGCCGTTTGGGGGAGCCGAGCACGCGGAGCATGGGAGTGGGTCCGGCGGGGAGGTGAACGCGGGCGGGTGATGAGATGATGCCCGAGAAGACTGCCGGGGGCAAGTGAAATGGGTCGGGTGGTAACGCTGGTAATCTGTAGCGGTTTGTCGGGCACCCCTTCTCATTCCCCCAACCGGAACTGCCGGCGCGGGTGCGTCGGTTCTCGCCCGTCGTCCGATAGAACCGGCACCTAACGGATGGCCGAACCGTGCGGGGCAGCCCCCGACACGACCCGAAGCTCGGATCGTCCTGTTCATGGAGGGACCGCGCGTGACTCTGAAGATCCTCAAACTGATGGCCGCCGTCGGGGCCTTCTCGGCCACCGTCGCCGTCGCCCAAGACGCCCCGAAGGCGAAGCTGCCGGCGACGCACGCGACCGCCGCCGCCACCAACCAGAAGTTGGCCGAGAAGGTGGCCAAGGAACTGGCCGCTCTGCCCGGCACGGGCGACCTGAAAGTGATCACCGACGGCGGCACGGTGACGCTCATGGGCACCTGCAAGGAGGATGCCCACAAGACGGACATCCTCCAGAAGGTGCGGGTGGTGGACGGTGTGTCGCTGGTGCGGGACGGGCTGAAGGTGGAAGGGGCGAAGCCGACCGCCCCGGCCATGCCGAGTGTGCCGGCCCCCATGCCGACGGTGAAGCAGACGCAGGCGGTGGAGGGCGGCCCGCGGCTGTTGGGCGCCCCGTCGGCCGTGCCCCCCGGCCCGGTCGCGTTCGGCGACCCGTCGGTCGAACCCCTGCCCCTCGGGGCGGCCGGTGGCGCGATGGGCGGCCCGCCCAACCTGCCCCCCTACGCCTGGCCCACCTACGCCCCCTACCCGAACAAGAGCCGGGTGGCCTACCCGACCGCGCACCCGTACAACGCCTTCCCGTACATCGGGCCTTACTACCCGTTCCCGAAGGTGCCGCTCGGCTGGCGGAGCGCCACCCTGAGCTGGGAAGACGGCCACTGGTGGATGGGGCGTAAGTCTGGCCCGGCCGACTACTGGCGGGTGAAGTTCGGGTACTAATCACCGAACCGAGCGAGCGGCCCGCGTGAGCGGACTGGTTCTGGGGACCTCCTCAGAACCAG
>JANNDF010000261.1:0-1695 GCA_031387445.1 Planctomycetia bacterium | reverse complement strand
CGGTCGCGTCGGCCCCTTGTACGCCTTCACCGAACGGTCCGAGTTGAGGCCGACCACCACTCCCCGCACGGACGCCCTGTGCCCGAGCGGGGAGTGGTGGAAGGGTACGGCGGGCGGATCGAATACCTGCCCCTCGTGCCGGGCGTGAGCACGACGGAGCTGTTGAAGAGAATTCAGAGTTAGCCACGGATGGACACGGATGCAGACACGATCCGAATCAAGAATTCCTGGGTTCGGATCGTGTCTGAGTCCGTGTCCGTCCGTGGCGGGTTTGTTCCGCATGAGGCGACGGCATGACCGATCTGTTGGCCCGCTTTCGAGACTGCCCCATCCTCGTCGTCGGCGACCTGATGCTCGACGAATTCATCTGGGGCAGTGTCACCCGCATTTCGCCCGAAGCGCCGGTGCCGGTGGTGCAGGTGCGGGACCGCACGTACACCGCCGGCGGGGCGGCGAATACCGCCGCCAACGTCCGCACACTCGGCGGGCGGGTGGCGGTGGCCGGCGTGCTGGGCGATGACGCCGGCGGGCGACGGACACGGGAGATTCTCGGTTCGCAAGGCGTGACCACCTCCGCTGTGGTGGCCGACGACACCCGGCCGACGACGACGAAAACGCGGGTGGTGGCGCACAGTCAGCAAGTGGTGCGGATCGACGAGGAGAAGCCGGGAGCGATTGCGAGCGGCGTCGAAGACCGCCTGTTCGCGGCGATTGCGGAGCAGTTGAGCGGTGTGCGCGGGTGCGTCGTGTCGGACTACGGCAAGGGGGTGGTGACGGCGAGCCTGGCCGGGCGGGTGATTGCCGCCGCGACGGCCGCCGGCGTGCCCGTGGTGATCGATCCGAAGGGCACCGACTACTTCAAGTACCGTGGGGCGACGCTGGTGAAGCCGAACCAGCTCGAAGCCGGGCAGGTGTTGAACCGCACGCTCAGCGCGTCTGACGATGTTGACGCGGCGGGTGTGGAATTGCTGCAACTCCTCGGGCCGAAGTCATCGGTGCTCATCACCCGTGGGGCAGCGGGGATGAGCCTGTTCGAGCACGGCCGCGTGGCGGTGCATGTGTCCGCCCAGGCCCGTGAGGTGTACGACGTGACCGGCGCCGGCGACACTGTGGCCGGCACGCTCGCCCTGACACTCGCCGTCGGCGGATCACTCGCCGACGCCTGCCGGTTGGCGAGTCTGGCCGCCGCTGTCGTCGTCGGCAAGGTGGGCACGGCCACCTGTTCGGTGGAAGAGTTGAGGGCGGCGGTGCAGGTGGCCCGCTGGTGAGCGGCTGATTTCGCTCCCCTCACGGCGGATCGCCGGGTACAGTTTCGAGATCTCGGTCTCCCCGTTCGGCGGTGTCGTGATGATCCCAGCACTCGTCACTGTTGGAATCGTCCTCGCGGTGAGTGTGTTGGTGTTCATTCTCACCAGGCGGCGCGGTGGCAAACGGGCCGTCTTCGAGAACGAACGGGAAGAGCAGTTGGCGACCGCGGTGGCGCGGAAAGTGGGCTGTTCGCCCGGTGACGCGCTCGGGGCGGTGCGGCAAGAACTCGAACACTCGCCGGGGCAGTCGGACGAGGTGCTGACCAAGCGGGCGGTGTACCACTACCAGCAGTCGATCCCCGAGCGGACGTGTAGCACCTACCGCGACAGTGCCCGCGGGTGAGGTTGAGTCTTTCCGCCCCGGTCGGGGCGAAAGTAGGTGCCGCCA
>JANNDF010000252.1:0-1826 GCA_031387445.1 Planctomycetia bacterium | reverse complement strand
CCGACGCGCTCGTCTCCGGCTCGCGGCTACTTTTACACTATCGGTCGTCCGTTACCGGGTTCCTCACCGGCTGGATTGGCTGCACCCGTGGGCCCGGCTGGATGCTCGCCGCCGGTGAGTTCGGGTCGAGCTTGTACGACGAACTCGGGGGGATGACCTCGATGCCGCCGCCGGACGGAGGGATGGGTCGAATGTTGCTACCCGGCAGCGCCGGCGACGGGTTCGGGAAAGGGGCGAACGGTGCAACCGGGGCGAAGGGGGATTCCTTCAACCCGGTGCTCGGGCGGATGGCCCCGCCGATGCCGATGGTCTCCGGCTTGCGGGCCACCTTGTCGGCGAACACTTCGAGGTCCTTGGCGATTTTCTCCGCACGGGTGAGGGTGCGGGTGAGTGCGGCGGCACTCTCGACCAACTGGTTGTACAGTTGCGGATCGTTCAACACCTTGCCGAACGTGCCGTCGGGTTGCTGAAGCAACTTCAGGATGCCACGGGCCTCGGCCACGGTCGTGGCCAGTTCGTCGGCCGCGTGCGCCACGCTCTTCATCACCGGCTCGGCGTTGTCGGCGATCGGCTTGATCGCCTTCTCGGCCGAATCCAGAATGGTCTTCACCTGGGCGAGCCGGGCGTTGATCTCCTTCACGCTCGTGTTCGCCCCCTTGAACACCTCCCCGCCCGACTTCACCGCCGCGTCGATCTCCTTCAGCGTGCCCTCGGCCTTCTCCATCAGCCCGCGGGCGCTCTTGATGGTCTCCTTCAGGTCGCCGCTGGCGGCGTTCACGTTCTTGCTCGCCGAGTCCACGTTCTTCAGGATGTCGGCCACCAGCTTGCGGTTCTCCTCGCTGAGCAACTCCTTGCTGCCCGTCTGCAGGTTCTTGAGCGTGTCGGTGATCGCCTTCTTGTTGTCGTCGGTGAACACCTCGTTGAAGTTCTGGAGGAGCAGTCGCAACCCGCCGAGCACCTTCGTCACTTCGCCCTGGTTGTCCTTCACGAGGGTGTTCAGGCTCTCGATGAGCGGCTTCATCGATTTGACGAACTCCTGCACCTCATTCGTGAGCGTCTTCAGGTTGGCCGGCGGGTCCGGGTCGCCGGGGTCGGCTTTCGCCTGGGTGCCGATGAAGTCCTGCACCTGCTTGTTCGTCTGCCGCAGTTCGGGCACCACCGCGCGGGCGCTTTTCATGAACGCGGTGATCTCGTCCAGGCTCCGCTCCGCCTTCGGCCCCACCTGCTCGAACCGGGACATGGTGTTCGAGAATTTGGTGAGCGCCTCGTTCGCGTTCGGCACCGTCTGCTGGGCCTGCGTCAGGATGCGTTGGGTGTTCGGCGGCGGCACGCCCTCGATCTCGGCGCCGGACGGGTACGGGTCGCCGAGCGTCATCGGGGTTCCCCGCGGGTCGGTCTGCGGGATGAAGTCGAGCGTGGTGTCCCCGCTCAGCAGACCTCGCGTGATGTACGCCTGCTCCGTGGTGCGTGGCAGTTTGTCCCCCTCCACCTCGATCCGCACCCGCACGCGGTTGCTCACCTCTTCCAGTTCGATGGCGGTCACCTGGCCGATCCGCACGCCCGACTTCCGCACCGGCGTGCCAACGGTCAGACCCGGCGTCTCGGGAAAGTAGACGGAGTACTTGTTCTTCACACTGAACAGGTTCGGCGCCCCGCCGAACACCACCACCAGCCCGGTGATGGCGGCGACGGCGGCCGCCACGAACAACCCCAGCCGCACCCGCATCTGTCGCTCGGCCATGGTGAAGCCTCATTGTGGTGAACCCCGGCAGTCATGCCGGGGGTTGTTCCACCTCCCACCCCCGGCATGACTGCCGGGGTTTACC
>JANNDF010000233.1:0-7785 GCA_031387445.1 Planctomycetia bacterium | reverse complement strand
GGGCGGCACTGTCTCACGAGTGCCGCCCGGCAGGCGGCACCTACTTCCTGTGCCGCCCGGCAGGCGGCACCTACCTCAATCCCCCCCATGCTCCCCTTCCACGCCTCCCGCCGCGGGTTCTTCTCCTGGTCCGCCCGCGGGCTGGGGGCCACCGCTCTTGTTCACCTTCTCGGCCGCGGCACGGCCGCCGAGAAGACCCACCACCCGGCGAAGGCCAAGCGGGTGGTTCACATCTCGCTCATCGGCGGGTTGAGCCACGTCGATTCGTTCGACCCGAAGCCGGAACTCGACAAGCGACACGGCAAAGCGTTGGAAACGAAGGAGACGCCGGACACCTTCTTTGGCCAGTTCGGGCGGCTGCGGAAGGCGGATTGGGCGTTCAAGAAACGTGGCAAGAGCGGGCTGGAGGTGTCGGAGTTGTTTCCGCACATCGCCGGGTGTGCCGACGACATCACCGTCATTCGTTCCATGCTGGCCGACTCCGCCAACCACACACCGGCCCTCTACCTGCAAACGTGCGGGTTCCAGTTCAGCGGGTTCCCGAGCGCCGGCGCGTGGGCCAGCTACGGCCTGGGCAGCGAGGCCGAAGACCTGCCGGCGTATGTGGTGCTGCCCGACCCGCGGGGGCTGCCGAACGGCGGGGCGTCGGTGTGGAGTAGCGGCTTTTTGCCGGCCGAACACCAGGGCGTGCTGTTCGGCTCGGGCGAGCAACCCGTGCGCGACCTGTTCCCGGCGACGAAGCAGACGAAGGAAGCCGAGGCCGATTCGCGCGACCTGCTGAAGCTGATGAACGACAAGCACCGCGAGCGCAGCGGCGACGACCCGCTGCTGAGTGCCCGCGTGCGGAGCTACGAACTGGCCGCCAAGATGCAGCTTTCGGTTCCCGCTATCGCCGACATGTCCATAGAGACGGCCGAGACGCAGAAGCTGTACGGGCTGGACGACAAGACCACCGCCGCGTTCGGCAAGAACTGCCTGCTGGCCCGCCGGTTGCTGGAAAAGGGCGTGCGGTTCGTGCAGTTGTTCAGCGGCGGGCCGATTGCCGGCAACCCGCGGGCCAGTTGGGACGCGCACGAGAGTGTAAAGCAGAACCACACCGCGGAGGCGGCGAAGATCGACAAGCCGGTGGCCGGCTTGCTCGCGGATTTGAAACGAACCGGGCTGCTCAAGGACACGCTGGTGCTGTTCACCACCGAGTTCGGCCGCACGCCGTTCGCCCAGAGCGCGGCGGATCAGGTGGGCGAGGGCCGCGACCACAACAAGTACGGGTTCAGCGTGTGGATGGCCGGCGCCGGGCTGAAGCCTGGGATGGCTTACGGCAGCACGGATGAAGTCGGCTGGAAGGCGGCCGACAACCCGGTGCAGTGGTACGACTTCCACGCCACCGTGCTGCACCTGATGGGGTTGGATCACGAGAAGCTGACGTTCTACCACAACGGCATCCACCGCCGGCTGACCAACGTGCACGGCGAAGTGGTGAAGGGGATTCTTGCGTAGGTGCTGCCTGCCGGGCGGCACAGTCAAAGAGTGCCGCCCGGCAGGCGGCACCTCTTTTGGCGCACACACTTCCGCCGCCGGCGTTCCATCACACGTCGCCCGTCCGGGCTATCATTCCAGTACCCACCCTGCCGTGCCCTTCGGAGCTGCCGCGAATGTCCGGTCTGAACTTGTCCGAGCCGTACACCGTCGAATTCCTCGAAAGCGAGTACGCCCGCTTCCTGGACGACCCGCAGGCGGTCGAGCCGTCGCTCTACTGGCTGTTCATGGGGGCCGAGAACTACGGGGCGGGCGAGCCGACGTTCAAGGCGAACGGCCACGCTGCCACCAGCCACGCCCCAGGTTTGAACGGCCACCGCCCCATCCCCCTCTCGTCGCTGAACGTGGAAAGCCGCGTGCAGACGGCCGTCGTGCGGCTCATCAACCAGTACCGCCTGTCCGGCCACCTGGTCGCCAAGATCAACCCGTTGCAAGACCCACCGACCGAGGTGCCGTTCGAGTTGGACCCCCGCCGGTTCGCCGTGTCCGACGCCGACCGCAACGTGACCGTGGACGGGTCGATGCTGTTCGGACTGGACGGGCAGGTGACGTTCGGCGAAGTGCTCTCCACCCTTCAGGAGACGTACTGCGGGAGCGTCGGGTTCGAGTTCATGCACGTGGCCAACTTCGACGCCCGCAGTTGGCTGGCGCGGGCCATCGAGCCGTCGCACTTCCGCTTCGAGCCGACCCGCGAGCAGCGGGTCCGCACCCTCACCCTGCTGCGGCGGGCGGAGGTGTTCGAGAACTTCCTGCAAACCAAGTTCCTCGGCAAGAAGCGGTTCGGGCTGGAAGGGGGCGAGACGCTGGTGCCGATGATGGACGCCATCGTGCGGGTGGCCGGCGGCAGCGGGGTGAAAGAGATCGTCGTCGGCATGCCGCACCGCGGGCGGCTGAACGTGCTGACCAACGTGCTCAAGCTGCCCTACGAGGAGCTGTTCGTGCAGTTCCTCGACCCGTACCACCCGGACGCGGTGGAGAACGACGGGGACGTGAAGTACCACCTGGGCCGCTCCGACGACGTGCCCACCCCCGACGGGCAGTCGGTGCATCTGACACTCACGCCGAACCCCAGCCACCTGGAGGCGGTCAACCCGGTGGTGCTCGGGCGGGTGCGGTGCAAGATGCGGCTGTTCAACGACGAGGACCGCAAGACGGGCATGGCCCTGCTGCTGCACGGCGACGCCGCGTTCGCCGGGCAGGGGCTGGTGGCCGAGACGCTGAGCATGGCGAACCTGAAGGGCTACCGCACCGGCGGCACCGTTCACATCGTGGTGAACAACCAGATCGGGTTCACCACCCACCCGCGAGACGCCCGCAGCACGCTCTACTGCACCGACCTGGCGAAGTTCGTCCACGCCCCCATCTTCCACGTGAACGCCGAAGACCCGGACGCCTGCGTGCGGATCGCCGAACTGGCCACCGAGTACCGGCAGAAGTTCGCCTCAGACGTGGTCATCGACCTGATGTGCTACCGCAAGATGGGGCACAACGAGAACGACGACGCGACCGTCACGCAGCCGATGGAGTACAAGAAGATCGCCGCCAAATACGCCGAGAAGCGGACCATCGTCCCGCTGTACACCGGGCGGCTGATCGCCGAGGGGGTGGTGAGCCAGGAAGAGGTGGAGCAGATCGACACGGTGTACAAGGACGGCATTCTGGAAAAGGCACTGGCGGCGGCGAAGGCCGAGGGCGAGACGGTGAAGGAGGGTAAGCCGCTCCGCCCGCTCATGCCGTCGTTCGGCAGCCGGTGGGTGGGGCTGAAGGCGAAGTTCTCGCACGAGCCGGCCGACACCGCGGTGAAGGGCGAAGTGCTCGACCACATCGCCGACGCGCTCGTCGCCATCCCCGACGGGTTCACCCTGCACCGGAACCTGCGGGACAAACGCGACGACGGCAAGTACCCGAGCAACGACAGCCCGTACCGCCGCCGCGATCTCATCAAAGCCCGCGGGGACATCGACTGGGGCACGGCCGAGGCGCTGGCGTTCGGCTCGCTGGTGCTGGAGGGGCACCCGGTGCGGCTGAGCGGGCAGGACAGCCGGCGGGCCACGTTCAGCTTCCGCCACGCCGTGTACGCCGACGCCGAGACCGGCAACGAGTTCTACCCGCTGGCCAACCTGTCGCCCACGCAGGCCCCGTTCGACGTGTACGACAGCTTCCTGAGCGAGGCGGCCGTGCTCGGGTTCGAGTACGGGTACAGCCTCGACGCGCCGTACCAGCTCATCCTGTGGGAGGCCCAGTTCGGCGACTTCGTGAACGGCGCGCAAGTCATCATCGACCAGTTCATCGCCAGTGGCGAAGCCAAGTGGAACCGCAGCAGCGGGCTGGTGATGCTCCTCCCGCATGGGTACGAGGGGCAGGGGCCGGAACACAGCAGCGCCCGCCCCGAGCGGTTCCTGCAACTGTGCGCCGAAGACAACATGCAAGTCTGCACGTTCACCACCCCGGCGCAATACTTCCACGCCCTGCGGCGGCAACTGAAGCGGAAGTTCCGCAAGCCGCTCGTGGTGATGACGCCCAAGAGCTTCCTCCGCACCAGCACCAGCCCGGTCGAGGAACTCATCTCCGGGCGGTTCCACGAGGTGCTCGACGACCCGTTGATGGCCGACCCGGCGCGAGTGAAGCGGGTGCTGCTGTGTACCGGCAAGGTGTACTTCGACCTGAAGGCCGAGCGGGACAGGCAGGCTCGCACCGACGTGGCCATCGTGCGGGTGGAGCAGATGTACCCGTGGCCGGCGGAGCAACTGCGGGCGGTGCTCGACCGCTACCCGAAGGAGGCGGTGCGGCTGTGGGTGCAGGAGGAGTCGGAGAACAACGGCGGCTGGTTCTTCGCCGAGCCACGGCTGCGGAAGATGGGCTACCCGGTGGCCTACTGCGGCCGCGACGCGAGCGCCAGCCCGGCCGTGGGGTCGGAGAAGATGCACCTGTACGAGCAGAAGGAACTGGTGGACGCGGCCCTGAACAAGGCGTCCGACTACTGGGTGGAGTGACGACGGCCGATCTCTGCCGGTAGGGGCACCCCTTGTGGGTGCCCATTTTTCTGGGCATCCACAAGGGGTGCCCCTACCAAACCAGGGCGAGGTACCACCCCATGCCCTTCCGGACGAACCCCGCGCTCGAAGCGGCCGTCATCGCCGACGCGGAGAACGACCTGCCGCGGCTGGTGTACGCCGACTGGCTGGACGAGCACGGCGACCCGGCCCGTGCCGCCTTCATCCGCACGCAAATCGCCCTGCACGATAAGCACCCCGCCGACCCCGACTACCCGGACCTGCTCGAAGCCTGCCGGGAGGCGTTCGACGGCGTGCAGGCCCGGTTCGACCTGCACCCGAAATTGCCCCGTAGCCTGTTGTTCACCGACGACTTCTCCGACCCGGATCGTGACACACTGCTCGACCCGCCCCGCGGGTTCGTCCGCGGCTTCCCGACGGTCGCCCACCTGCGGCACGGTTCGCTGGCCGCCGAGAAGCGGGTCGAAAAAGTGGTCGCCGCGTTGCCCGAGGTGCTGGCGCGAACGACCATCCGGGGGCTGTTCAGCGAGGACAACCCGCCCCGCCGGTTGGACAGTCTGATCGAAACTCCGGAGGGCGGGCGGCTCACCGCCCTGTCGCTCGACACACGCAACACCATGCGGGAGCCGGTCGGCGAGGCGTACTCGATCGCCGAGGGACCGATCGCCGGCTCGCTCCGCCACCTCGCCTACAGTCCGAACCACGAGGCCTACGCCTTCGTGCTGTCGTTCGCCGAGTTCCCCCACCTCCGCCGGTGGGAGGTTCGCCGCGGGTTCGGGTGTTCCGCCGCCGCCGCGCGAGCGCTGTTCAATGCCGGCTGGTTCGGTCGGTTGCACCACCTGCTCTGTTCGCTCGACGCCGACGAGGCGAAAGCGTTCTGGACGGCGTGTGCCGCGAACAGAATCCTGCACACGCTCGAACTGACCGGGGCCGAACCGGGGTCGTTCCTCCCGCTGGTGAAGACGAAGGCGTTCCAAGGGTTGGGGAAACTGAGCATCGACTTCGACACCGAGTACCGGGCGGACGCCGACATTGCCGCGCTGGTGCGGGCGAAGTTGCCGAAGTTGCGGGTGTTCAAATTCACCGGCGCGGCACTCCGGCACGACACGCACAAGGAACTGTTCGCCGCCGACTGGTTCGCCCGCTTGCGGGTGCTGGAGTTGGGGAGCGGCTACCTGGACGACCGCACCGTGATCGCGCTCGGCAAGTCGGCCGTCGCAGAACACTTGCGGTCGCTCACGCTGGGGGCGATGGAACGGTCGCCGAAAGCGCTCCTCTCGGTGGCTCAGGACTTCCCACAGTTGACCACCCTCGACTTCCCCAGTCGCGGCCCGCAATCGCGAGCCAGGGGGCCGGACGTGCGAGAGTTCCTGAAAGCGCTCGGCATGACAAACTTGCGGCACCTGCGGTTGAGCCGGCATTGGGTGGGCGACGCCGGGGCGGTGGCATTGGCCAAGAACCCGTCGCTTGCGAATCTCACCCGCCTGACTCTCGACGGCACGCTCGTCGGCGATCGCGGGTTCCAAGCGATCACCCAGGCCCCGCACCTGCAACGACTGGTTCACCTGGATCTGTCCTGGACGCAGGTGAAGGGCGGTGCGGAGGTGCTGACCGACCCCGCCGTGCTACCGAACTTGGCGTTCTGCTGGCTGCCGCAGGGGGTGAGCAAGAAGGTGATGAAGAAGCTACGGCAGGCCCGCGGCGACATCTTCCACGACTGGCATCGGTAAGTCTGGTAGGGCGGGTCGAGCGGCCGGGGATCGCAAGTGCGCCGATGACGACCCGGTGACTTGGCCCCAACGGCGACCGGCCGCGATGCCCCGCCACGGACCAGCGCGGCGGGGCGTCGCGGCCGGGTGGTTCGGTACGATCATGTCCCCGATCTTTGGTCGCGTGTTTCCGGTCGCCGGCCGCTCGACCCGCCCTACCTGATCGCCCGAGTAACATCTCGCCGTTCCTCGGTAGCGTTCGCCCCCCGCCGGCGTCATTGTGGTGTCGCCCACTTCGCACCCGGAGGGATCTGGCCCATGCGCGCTGCCCCCGTCCTGCTCGCGGTCGCCCTATTCGCACCCGTCACCCTGGCCGACGACCGCACCGACTGGCTGAAGAAGAACGCCGTCCCGCTCACCACCCTCGACCCGACGCAAGAGAAAGACACGTTCGCCGACCTGGAAGCGTTCGGCAAGGCGGTGGGTGATTCGCGGGTCGTGTTCCTCGGGGAACAGACCCACGGCGACGGCGCGACGTTCCTGGCGAAGACGCGGCTCATCAAGTACCTGCACCAGAAGAAGGGGTTCGACGTGCTCGCCTTCGAGAGCGGGCTGTACGACTGCACGTTCGCGTGGGAGGCCCTGAAGAAAGGGGAGATGAAGCCGGCCGAGGCGGTCGGCCTGGGCGTGTTCCCCATCTGGACGGGCAGCAAGCAGGTGCAACCGCTGATCGAATACCTGGGGTCGCAGGCGAAGGGCAAGACGCTGCTGGAGTTGGCCGGGTTCGACTGCCAGTTCACCGGCGTGGCGGCGCGGTCCGAACTGGGGAGCGACATCACCGACCTGTTCGGCCAACTGCCCGACGGCACGTTCAGCCCGAAGCAGAAGGACGAGACGTTCGCCGCGTTCGACAAGCTGGCCGACGGCAAACTGCCCGACGCCAACGGTCTGGACCGCATCGCCGAGTTCGCCAAAGTGATCGCCGCGGCCAAGCCGTCCGACAAGCTGCCGGCGGCGGACCTGGCGTGGGCGAAGCAGGTGCAGGAGAGCATCGGCGGGCTGGTGGCCATGAAGAAGGCCGGCAGCGAGGCGGAGAGTGGCAACGCCCGCGACAGACAGATGGCCCGCAACTTCCTCTGGCTGATGAAGGAGAGGTATCCCAAGCGGAAGGTGATCGTGTGGGCGGCCAGCTACCACACCTGCCGCGGGGTGCGGGACATCGACTGGCTGGTGGAGAAGGAGGGCAGCCTGAAGCGGGAGGCGAAGTACGCGAAGACGGTGACGTTCGGCGACGAGGTGTGCAAGGCGTTGGGGGCGGACGTGTACTCGGTGGCGTTCACCGCGGCGGAGGGCGAGTGGAAGCTGATGCAGAACAAGGAGGCGGTGAAGCTGGCCGACCCGCGGGCCGGGTCGCTCGAAGACGAGCTGAGCAAGGCGGGGCTGACGAACGCCTTCCTGGATTTGAAGGCCCCGCCGGCCGGCGGCGAGTGGCTGGGCAAGCGGCGGTGGGTGATGCGGCCGATGGG
>JANNDF010000224.1:0-1869 GCA_031387445.1 Planctomycetia bacterium | reverse complement strand
CGAGCCGGGCCTTCGCCTGCCGCTTCCAGGCGAGGAACGTGTCCCGCACGTCGGGCGGGATGCGACAGACGGCGTCGGTGACGAACACCACGTCCGTGATCCCGGCGGGCGCTTTCAGCTCGGCGAACATGCGGGACAGTTCGCGGACGGGCACGTCCAGGTCCGACCCGCGGCCGAGGAACGCGGTCAGCCAGTCGAGCAGCTTGGCTTCGTCCCAGCGGCCGGGCGGGAGCGGGAGCAGCCGTTCGCCCGTGTCGCCGCTGTACGCCACCAGCGCGCACCAGCGGCGCTGGTGACGCGCGACCCAGGCGAGTGCCAGGGCGAGCGCCTTGGCCGTGTGGATACGGTCCCCGCCCATCGAACCCGACTCGTCCAGGCAGACGATGACCGGCCCCTTGCCGACGGGTTCCACGGCGTGGTGCTCGCGGCACAAGGCCTGGCGTTCCACGATCCGCCGCAGGGTGTCCAGTTCCAGTTCCGGCACCATCAGCTTGCCCAACTCGACCGGCAACAGCCGGCCGATGTCGCCGCCGGGTTCCACTCCGACCACGTCGTCCAACCCGTGCGTCACCTTCTGCCGCTGCCTCGACTGCGCCACTCGCCGGAACCGTCCGGCCAGCTCGCAGATCTTCTTCAACGTCGGGTCGGTTCGCACCCGGCGGAACAGGGCGGCCACCGCCGTCGGGTCGTGGCCCCCCGGTGTGCCCGGCCCCATCCCCAGCGCACTGGCCGCGTCGTGCAAGTCGGCCACTTCTTTGCCGGCCTCGGCGACCGCCTTCCCCACCGCCCGCAGGGTGGCCATCTCCTCGGCCAGGTCGTCGCCCGCCGTCGCCCCGTCCTCACGGCGTTTCGTGTCCTCCTTGGTGAGTCGGGCGAACTGTTCGGCGAAGTGCGTGGCAGCGATGGCGGACGCCGTGTCGTCCAGGCGGGTAGCGGCGTGCAGCGCGCGGTATTCGGGGGTGTCGAGCAACTGCGCCAGGAACCGATGCCGTTGCGAGTCGGCACAGGCGTCGATCAACCGCGGGTCGGGGTCGAAGGCGGAAGTGAAGAAGTCGGCGGCGGCGAACGCGTCGGTGCCGGACTGTCGCAGTCGTTCCGATTCGGCGATCAGGTCCCGCCCGCGGCGTAGGCCCCAGGCGTCCACCTCCAGCGCCGTCGGGCTGGTCGAGGTCGGTGGTGCGCTCGCCGCGGGTGTCGATCCGATGACTCCGGTCGCCGCCGTCGAGTCCGGCGGTCGGCCGTCCAGATCCAACAACTTGAGTAGGTCGTTCGTGGTGAGTCCTCCGCTGAGTGGGGTGGGGTGTTTCAGATCGCCTCGATGCTGGCCAGCTTCAGCTTTCGGAGTTGGTCCTTCAGGTACGCCCGCGCCTTCTCCACCCGCCCGTTGCCCTTCAACCCGGCGAGTTGGCGGTCGATCTCGGCCAGCTTGGCCGCCGCCTTCGCCGCCTCGGCCAGGTTCCGCACGTCGGCCGCCGAGAGCACCTGCTCGGCTTCCAACAGCAGCTGAGACACCCGCATGCCAGTGGGGTTGGCGATGCGGGCGATCACTTGCGCCGCTTTCAACGGTTGCTCGGTGGGGTCGTCCCACAGGCAGTAGCGGGCGACCTCCAGGTGTTCCGGCTGCACCTCGTCCGCCCCGTTCAGGTAGGCGAACGCCCGCACCACGTTCACCGTCTTGAGCTGTCGGCGGTCACCGGGGCGGACGCCCTCCTTCGCCAGCTCCTTCAGGATCGCTTCGAGCGCCTCCTTCGCCGCGTCCGACCACGGCAGCCCAGCGGCATGTGTGCGGGCCGACTCCACCTCCGCTGGGGTGATGGTCGAGGTGAACTTGGGCGAGTGGTCGCAGGTCCAGAGCAGCCTCTGCCGCCC
>JANNDF010000416.1:0-5665 GCA_031387445.1 Planctomycetia bacterium | reverse complement strand
GCCGACTCTCGCCGAGAGTCGGAGTGGGGGCGACACCTGGGAAGCTCGCGTGGAGCGTGTGACGGTTATCCGCAACTGCACGTTCGTCACTCTGGCCAACGCCCACTCCGACTCTCGGCGAGAGTCGGCCACCCGGTCGGACGAATCACGGCAGCACTTCGTCCACGCTCACGCTCCCCACCGCGGTTCCGTCCAGTTCGACCGGCACCGTCGTGCCCGCGGGGAAGTCCTGGCGACGACGGTACACGGGCACCGACACCGGGCCGGTCGGGTCGGTGTACACCTCGATCTGCCGGTCCACCAAGTTCACCACCCAATACTGCGGGATCGACACGCGGGCGTAGATGCGGCCCTTGTCAATCCGGTCCCGCGTCAGGCTGGAGTCGGACACCTCGACGACGAGGGCGATCTCGTCCGGCCGCGGGTGGCGGGTGCGGTGCGACCGAATATCCCCATGGACGACCGCAAGATCAGGCTCCGGGCGACTGTCGGGGAGATCCGAGGTGTTTTGACAGCGGAGGATGTACCCCGGCGGGAGAAACAGGGGGATGAGGTAGTTGAGCGCCACAACGGTCGAGTCGTGCGGCGGGTTGATTGGCATTTTCAGCACCATGTAGTTTTCCAGCAACTCAACCCGGTCTTCGTCGGTGAGCACGCCCATGTCGATCAACTTCTGGTACTCGGCCACGCTGAATTTGCGGAAGGCGGTCATGGCCTGGAACGGCGGGGGCGAGACACCGGAGACGGCGGACATTTCAAGTTCTCCTCAGTTGGATTGGGTATACCACACTGAACCAGCAGTGGGAACCTCACCCGCCGCCGGTCTGGGCAACTTCGGCAGGCTGTCCGGGTTGCGCCGGCACGCGGCAAAATCCGACCCCGCCCGACGGCATTCGCCGTCCGCAAATCCCTCACCCGCGGTCGATGGTAGGTGTGCGACCCGTCGGCGGATCACCGCCTGACGAGTCCAGCAGGCCGCGGGGGGTCGGAGACCGACGGATCGGCTGAGCCGATCCGCCCCGGCGGTAGGCGTCATGGAGGATGACCGGCGATGGCCCGCCCGTGGCTCGCGCTGACACTCGCAACGATCCTTTGGGTCGCTTTTGGAGATCGCGCCTCCGCCCAAGCTGTGGCCCCGGCGTCCCCGTCGCCCCCCGACCCCTCCGCGGTCCTGCTCCCGCCCGTCGTGTCCGGTCCAGTCCTTGATCGCCCGTCCGACGCTCGCCCGTCGCTCACTGACCCCCCGCTCCCCGTCCGCGAACCGGCCGCCCGCATCGCCCTCGACGCCACCCAGTACATGCCGGTTCGCGGGGCGGACTACGAGGACTCGCGGCGGACGGCCCTCGCCCGCCCGCAGGCCGATGAGAGCACCGAGGACGGGTTGGCGTACCTGACCGCGGGCCGCTACCGCCGCGGCACCGACGGCCTCGCCACCCGGAGCCGGTGGTCGGACTCCAGCACGCGGAAGGACAATGAAGGGTTCTTCGCCGGGCTGTGGCACAAGTGGTTCGGCAAGGGCGACGACGGCCGCACGGCGGGCGAACGGTTCGGCGACCGCGTGGGCGACGCGATGAACGGCGGGCGGGGCGACGTGGAACACCGCTGGTTCGAGAGCGACAAGGCCTTCTGCGACTTCGTGTCGCCGCTGTCGAACCCGTTCTTCTTCGAAGACCCGCGGTCGCTCACCGAACTCCGCGGCAACCTGTTCTATCAGTCCATCCCCGATGCGGGTGGGGACTTCCGTGGCGGGTACGCTGCGTTCTTCGGCGGGTCGGGCCGGTTGGCGTTCACCCAGCGGATTTCACTGGTCGTCCACAAGGTTGGCGTCGCCTCATTCCGGCCGGGGGACGGGTCGATCTTCCAGGGCGGCCGCGGGCTGAGCGAACTGTGGATCGGGCCGAAGGTGGTGGTCTACCGCGACCCGGAAACGAAGTCGCTCATCAGCCTGGGGACGCAGTTCCAGATCCCGTTCGGCGGCGAGTCCCCGCTGCAAAACACCGGCCGGCTGTCGGTCGTGCCCTATGTGTCGGCGGCGCAGAAGCTGTTGGGCACGGAGATCGGCACGCTGAACGGCATGGCGTCGGCCGGGTACTCGTTCAGCACCAACCGCGACCGTAGCGACTTCTTCTACACCAGTGCCCACCTGGACTTCGACATCGCCAACGGGCACCGCTTCTACCCGGTAGCGGAACTGAACTGGTTCAGTTACACCACCGACGGGCAGGCACGGCCGGGGGTGACGACCGAAGGCCGCGACTTCGCCAACGTCGGGGCGGCGTCCAAGGGGGCCAACCTGGTGACGTGGGCGCTCGGCCTGCGGTGGCGGAGCCTGAACGGGCGGTGGGAGATCGGCGGCGGGTACGAGGGCCGCGCGTTCGGCCAGCGGGGACTGTTCGACGGCCGCGTCATGCTGGACGTGATCTGGCGGTTCTGATCCGGCGGCGTGAGCGGTGGTAGAATGCCTTCGCACCAGAGGGCGCTCTCATGCCACTACACGACTGGACCGAGCGCGACAACTTCGACGGGTTGCACCTCTACTGGATGACCGAGATCGCCCGCCAGTTGCGGGCCAAGTTGCCGCCCGGATACCGGGCAGTGATTGGCACCAGCCCGACGGTGAGCGTCGGCGGTGAACTCCGGCACCCGGATGTGGCGGTGACGAACGGCGCGAGCCACCCGCCGCCCGCCTCAGGCACCGTCCGCGCTCCGGACGCGGAGGTGGCGGTGACGATGGCGGTGCTGGACGAAGACCTGACCGTGCAGGTGGAACGGAACGGCCGGCTGCTGGCGGTGGTCGAACTCATCTCCCCGCGGAACAAAGACCGCCCGTCATCCCGTGACACCTACGCCACCCGCTACCTCGGCTACCTGCAAGGCGGGATTCACCTGCTGATCGTGGACGTTCACCGCCGGCCCATCGGGTGGTCGTTCCCGCAACGGCTCGCCGCCGAACTGCAAACCGCCATGCCGGCCCCGCCGGCCCCGTCCGCCGTCACCTACCGGGTCGGCGGCCCGACGCCGGACGGCGGGCGGTTCCTGTCGGTGTGGGCGGAACCGCTCGCCGTCGGCCGACCGCTTCCAGAGGTGGTGCTGCCAATTTCGAGCACGCTCGACGTGACGATCAACCTGGAGGACAGCTACGCCCGCGCTGCCGCCGACAGCTACTTGGAGTGATCTGGTCCACCCCCGCGCGAACCCCGACCACCCGTCGGGGTTCTCTCTTTTCGCCGGGGCGGTAACATACCGCGTCCGCAACCCGTCGCCGTCGGGCCGTCCTCTGTAGGGGCGGGAACCCGCGGTGGCCAACACGCAGGTGACGTCATGTCGTCGATGATCGCGCTCAAACTGCCCGACGGTTCGATTCGTGAAGTGCCCGCCGGCACCCGCCCCCGCGAGGTGGCCGAAGGCATCGGCAAGCGGCTGGCCGCCGCCGCCGTCGCCGCGAAGGTGAACGGCGAGATCGTCGATCTGGAGCGGGAGTTGCCCGCCGGCGAACACACCTTCGAGCTGCTCACCGACAAGAGCAAGGAAGCGCTCGGCGTGCTGCGGCACAGCACCGCGCACATCATGGCGCGGGCGGTCATGCGGCTGTTCCCCGGCACCCAACTGGCGTTCGGCCCGGTGAAAGACGACGTCTTCTACTACGACGTCGACAGCCCCACCCGCATCACCGAGGCCGACTTCCCCCGCATCGAAGAAGAGATGCGAAAGATCGTGAAGCTGGCCGAGCCGTTCGAGCGGTTCGAACGCCCCCGCGAGGAAGGCAAGGCGCTCGTGCTCGACATGAAGCAGAAGCTGAAAGGCGAGCACATCGACGACGGGCTGAAAGAGGAACCGACCGTCAGCTTCTACCGCCAGGGTGAGTTCATCGACCTGTGCAGCGGGCCGCACATCCCGCACGCCGGCAAGGTGGGGGCCTTCAAGCTGCTCAGCATCGCCGGGGCGTACTGGAGGAACGACGCCAAGCGGGAAGTGTTGCAGCGGCTGTACGGCACCGCGTTTTTCGAGCAGAAGCAGCTCGACGAGTACCTGAAGCAATTCGAGGAAGCCAAGAAGCGGGACCACCGCGTGCTCGGCAAGCAGTTGAAACTGTTCACCATCTCGCAAATCGCCGGGCAGGGGATGATCCTCTGGATGCCGAAGGGGGCGACCCTGCGGTTCGAGCTGGAGCAGTTCATCCGCGCGGAACTGGTGAAGCGGAACTACTCGCCGGTGTACACCCCGCACATCGGCAACCTGAACCTGTACCGCACCAGCGGGCACTTCCCGTACTACGCCGACGCCCAGTTCCCGCCCATGTACTTCAACCCGGTGGTGGCCACCGTGGACACCTGGCATGTGCTGCTCGAAAAGAAGCACCTGAGCGCCGAGCGGGAGAAGGCGTTTCTGGCGGTCATCGAGGGCGTGAGCAACGGCGAGTTCCCGAGCGGCGAAGACGAGTACCCGCGGTACACCTGGGGGCAGATCAAGCTCGACGCGCGAGCGCTGCTGATGGAGTACAAGGAATCGAAGGACGACGCGGCGAAGCTGGCGTGCCTGAAAGACTGGATGGCCGGGCAGGAAGGCTACCTGCTGAAGCCGATGAACTGCCCGCACCACATCCAGATCTACAAGGCGACCCCGAAGAGCTACCGCGACCTGCCGCTGAAGCTGGCCGAGTTCGGCACCGTGTACCGCTACGAGCAGAGCGGCGAGCTCGGCGGCATGACCCGCGTGCGCGGCTTCACCCAGGACGACGCCCACCTGTTCGTCACCCCGGAGCAGGTGGAGCCGGAACTGCGCTCCGAGATCGACCTGGTGCTGTACATCCTCCGCACCCTGAACCTGACCGACTACCGCGTGCGGGTGAGCGTCCGCGACTCGGAGAGCAGCAAGTACGTCGGCGACGCGGCGGACTGGGATAAGGCAGAAGCGACCCTGAAGAGCATCGTCGAGACCACCCCCGGCCTGAACTGGTCGCTCGGCGTGGGCGAGGCGGCGTTCTACGGGCCGAAGATCGACTTCATCGTGAAGGACTGCATCGGCCGAGAGTGGCAGCTCGGCACCGTGCAACTGGACTACAACCTGCCGAAGCGGTTCGAACTGGAGTACACCGGCAGCGACAACCAGACCCACCGGCCGGTCATGCTGCACCGCGCGCCGTTCGGCAGCCTGGAGCGGTTCACCGGCATCCTGATCGAACACTTCGCCGGCGCGTTCCCGCTCTGGCTCGCCCCGGAGCAGGCCCGCGTGCTCACCATCTCGGAGAAGAGCGCCGAGTACGGCAAGCAGGTGGAGACCGAACTGAAGGCGGCCGGCTTCCGCGTGACCGGCGACTACCGCAGCGAGAAGATCGGCGGCAAGGTGGCGGTGGGCAGTCAGGAGAAGGTGCCGTACCTGCTGGTGGTGGGCGAGAAGGACGCGGCGAACGGCACCGTGAGCGTCCGCGACGAGAGCGTCGAGGACTTGAAGAAGCGTGACCTGGGGCCGAAGCCGCTGGCCGAGGTGATCGCCATGTTCAAGGCCGAGATCGCCGAGAAGAAGGTGCGGAACGTGAGCACCGCCACCGCGAACTTGACGGGTGGAGGAGCGAAGTTCGAGGGGTGAGGTCGTTAGTTAGAGCGGTTCTCAAGTCGGTGTCGCGTCTCGCCGAAAGTCGCTGCCCGCTCCGCGGGCGGTATGGAAG
>JANNDF010000079.1:0-12590 GCA_031387445.1 Planctomycetia bacterium | reverse complement strand
AGTGTCCGGGGTCACTTCTTGCGGGTCAGCTTCATCGTCGGGCAGTGCTCGGCGGACGGCTTGCCGCCGTCCCACGCCTCGCCGGCGAACTCGATGTGGTCGGCGTCCACGAAGGTGAGCGTGCCGCCGTGCATGTGCTTGTCCTTCGCCGGGTCGAAGTTGGTGCCGCCGGCGAACACGAACTTGATCTGGTTCTCCGCCGACTTCGGGTCGGCCTTCATCTTCGGCTGGTTGCCGAGCGCGCAGTAGTGCGTCATCACCAGTTCGCCCTTGTCCAGGTGGTACACCGACACCATCTCGTGCGGTTGACCGGGGAAGAGTGTCTCGTGGACCACGCTCCCGCCGCCGGTCAGTTTGATGACCGACACCACCGCGTCCGTCGGCTTGCCATCCTTGTCGGCCTCCACCCAGGTGCCGGCCAGCTTCTTCAGCTTCTCGAACCCGGCGTGCGTCTCGGCCTTCGCCGGACTCTCGACCGGTTTCGCCGCCGCCTTCTCCTCCGCCCGCACGCCCACCACCCCGGCCAACGCCACCAGCCCGCACAACAGGAACCGTCGCACCATGTCTGCCTCCCGCAAAGGGTGAACGGGCACACGTTTTCAGTGTACCCGTGTTCCCTATCGATCCTACAGGGGCGTACGGTTGAAAAGTGTTGCTCAAGTGTTCATGTGTGGCGAGTGGCTGGGCCGCAAGGTCGGCACGACCGCACCGACGCGAGGTCAGCCGAGCACCTCTTTCACCACGCGGCCGTGAACGTCGGTCAGGCGGAAGTCGCGGCCGGCGTACTTGTACGTCAGCTTCTCGTGGTCCAGCCCCATCTGGTGAAGGATGGTGGCGTGGAGGTCGTGCATGTGAACCTTGTCTTCCACCGCCGCGGCGCCGAACTCGTCGGTCGCGCCGTGCGCGTGACCCGCCTTGAACCCGCCGCCGGCCACCCACACGGTGAACCCGCCGGGGTTGTGGTCGCGGCCGGTGCCGTTCCCCTGGGCGTACGGGGTGCGGCCGAACTCGCCGCCCCACCACACGACCGTGTCTTCCAGCAGCCCGCGGGCCTTCAGGTCTTCGAGCAGCCCTGCAATGGGTTTGTCCACCGCCTTCGCGTGGTCGGCGTGCTTGGGCATGTTGCTGTGTTGGTCCCAGGCCGGGTTGGCGCTGTTGTCGCCGTAGGTCACTTGCACGAACCGCACGCCCGCCTCGCACAGCCGGCGGGCCATGAGGCACTGCTGGCCGAAGGTGTCGGTCGCCTTCTCGCCGATGCCGTACAGGGCTTTCGTCTCCTTCGTCTCCTTGCTCAGGTCGAGGGTGTCCGGGGCGTAGTTCTGCATCCGCCACGCCAGTTCGTAGCTGTTCGCCACCGCTTCGAGTTCGCCGTCCCCCGGCCGCTGCTTCAGTTGCTCGGCGTGCAACTCGCGGAGCAGGCCGAAGCGGTCGCCCTTCGCCTTCTCGCCCAGCCCGCTCGTCAGGTCGCGGATCTTCGCCTCGGCCGCGGTTCCACCGGCCTTGCCCAGTGGCGTGCCCTGGTACACGGCCGGCAGGAAGGCGTTGCCGTAGTTCCGCGCCCCGCCGTTGCCGCTGCTCGGGGCGATGCTGACGAAGCCCGGCAGGTTGGCGTTCGCCGCCCCCAGGCCGTACAGCACCCAACTGCCGAAGCTGGGTCGCACGAAGGTGGTGCTGCCGCAGTGCAGGAACAGCGTGGCCGGGCCGTGCGCCACGCCTTCCGTGTGCAGACTGTGGATGAAGGTCAGGTCGTCCACCTTCTTGCACATCTCGGGGAACAGGTCGGACCCCGCCCTCCCCGATTGCCCGTGCTTGGCGAACTTCCAGAGCGGCTTCATCACCCGCTGACTCGACCCCTTCTGGCCGGTGTTGGCCAGCACGCGGGCGTCGTCGAAGGCCATCATCTTGCCGTCGTCTTTGTCCAGCCGCGGCTTGTGGTCGAACGAGTCGACGTGGCTGACGCCCCCCTGCATGAACAGGAAGATGACCCGCTTGGCCTTCGCCTTGTGGTGCGGCTCCTTCGCGGCGAGCGGGTCGGGGGCCGCCATTGCCTGACGGGTGGCGAGGCCGGCGAGCGCGAGCGAGCCGAACCCGCAGCCGGTGCGGGTGAGCCAGTCGCGGCGGGAGAGCGGGTGGAGCATTGTGATTGAAGGTAAGAGTGCCCGCAGAGGACGCAGAACAGACGCTGATGAAGCCAGGATCAGAACAGATCTTTGTCTTCAATCATGATTTCATCTGCGTCCCTTCTGCGCCTTCTGCGGGCTGATTGGGTGAAGTTAATCCACATACCGGAACTCGGCCGAGGCGAACAGCGCCTGGAACACCGCCGCCCACGTGTCGGCGTCGGTCTTCCCGGTCACAAAGTTCGCCGTCACGGTGCGTTCGCCGGCGGTCGGGTCGCGGCCGAAGCACAGCCGATACGCCCGGCTGATCCGCTCGTCGTCCGATTTCAGTTTCTCGCCCAGCAACCGGGCGGCGCTCTGCTTCGCCTGCTCGATGGGGAACGGGTTGTTCAGGAAGTAGAGCGCCTGCGGGGCGACGGTGCTGCTGTTCCGCTGGCCCGTCACCACACTCGCGTCGGCGAAGTCGAACACCTCGAACACCTCCGGCAGCGAGTTCCGGAACACCGGCAGGTACACGCTCCGGCGGGTGTCGGCCTGCTTGTACCCGTAGTCGGCCCCGACGCTCGCCGGGTAGGTCGGCCCACTCACGGCTTCCAACTTCAGTTGCCCGCTCACGCTCAGCAGCGTGTCGCGGATCTGCTCCGCCTCCATCCGCTTGCGGTTCGCCCGGCCCCACAGCTTGTTCTCCGGGTCGGCCTTCGCGTCCGCACTGGACGAGCGGCGGTACGTCTCGCTCAGCACAATGGTCCGAACGAGCTTCTTGGTAGACCAGCCCATACCGCCCCCTCCCTCACGGTCGGGGCTCCGGGCGAACTCGCCGGCCAGGAAATCCAACAACTCCGGGTGCGTCGGGGTGTCGCCGGTGGTGCCGAAGTTGTCCGGGGTTCGCACCAGCCCGCGGCCCATCAGCCAGTGCCACACGCGGTTGGCGTACACGCGGGCGGTGAGCGGGTTTTGTTCGCTGGCGATCCAGTCGGCCAGCTCCTTCCGCCCGCTCTGATTCTTCGGCATGTCGGGCAACTTGCCGACGGTGGCCACTTGCAAGTACCCCCGCGGCACCACTTCGCCCTGGTTGCCGACCAGCCCGCGGACGTGAACGCGGGCGTCTTCGATCTTCGCTTCCTCCACCACGCTCAGCGCCTTCGACCGCTTCGGGCCGGTCGTCTGAAGTCTCTTCAACTCGTCTTCCACGAGCTTCAGGTCGGCGGCCTTGTCGTCCTTCGCGTCCTTTTTATCCACCGCCTTTTCCGGCTTCTTGTCGGTCGAGAGGAACACGACGGCGTCGGCGGTGACGTGCCCCTTCGTGCCCTCGTTGCTCACGATGACGAAGCTCTGACCCGTCTTCTCGAAGTTGAACTCGCCGAGCGAGACGTACCGCCCGTCAATTGGCGGGGTCTTCGTCATGTCGATGGCCAGGTCCTTTTCGCCGTCGGCGCTGAACACCGTGACGGGCACGTTCGTCGCCCGACTGGTGCCGTGCGAGTACGCCAGCCTCACCTCGTACTTGCCGTTGGCCGGCACTTCCGTCTGGAAGGTGATCGACTTCTCCCCCTTGCCGCCGTTGTCGTCGTGGACGTAGCCGGGGCCGATGTAGGTGCCGGTGCTGGTACTCTCCTTCCACGCGCCCACCTTCTTGGCCTTCGCGTCGTCGATGACCACGCCCGGCACGTCGGCCACTGCCACCGCCCCCTTCACCACGGCCGTGCCCGTCGCCTTCAACTCCTTCACGCGGGCTTGCAGCTTGGCGATGCGGTCTTCGGCCGCCTTCAGTTCGACTTCCACCTCCGGCGACACCGGCAACGGCACCTCGATCCAGTTCGACACGTTGGCGTGTTCGAGCGCCTTGGTGTTCCGCAGGATGCCGGCCAGGGCGTAGTAGTCTTTCGTCGGGATCGGGTCGAACTTGTGGTCGTGGCAGCGGGCACAGGTGACGGTCTGGGCGAGCAACCCCTTGCTCACCACGTCGAGCATCTCGTCCACCACGTCCATCCGCAGTTGCTTCTTGTCCTGCTCTTCCAGGTTGTTGTTGCCCATCGCCAGGAACGCGGTGGCGACCAGATTGCGTTGCCGCTCCTCGGGCGTCTTGTGCGGCAGCAGGTCGCCGGCGATCTGCTCGCGGATGAAGTCGGTGTACGGGCGGTCGGCGTTGAACGTGTCGATGACGTAATCCCGATACCGCCACGCTTCTTTCAGGATGAACCCGCGGAGGGTGAGCGATTCGGCGTACCGGCTCACGTCGAACCAGTGGCGTGCCCACCGCTCGCCGAACCGCGGGGAGGCCAGCAGTTCGTCCACCAGTTTCTCGTACGCGGCGGGGTCTTTGCTGCTCACGAAGCCGTCGATCTGCTCGGGCGTCGGCGGCAGACCCCACAGGTCGAAGTACACTCGGCGGACGAGCACGGTTTTGTCCGCGAGCGGGGCGGGGGAGAGCTTGGCGGCGGTGAGCTTCGCCAGAATCAGGCGGTCGATCTGCTCCGACGCGCTCGGCGTTGCCTCGCGGTGAACCGCCGGGATCGGCTGATACGCCCAGAACTTGCGGCCGTCCTCGACGCTCATGCCCACCTGCTTCTTCACCACCGCCCCGCCGCGGGGGTCCGGCGCCCCCATCTTCACCCACGCTTCCAGATCGGCAATCACCGCGTCCGGCAACTTGCCGCTCGGCGGCATCTTCAGGTCGTCGTACTTCACCGATTTCAGAAGCAGGCTGTCGGCGAGCTTTTGCTTGTTGATCGCCGGGCCGCTGTCCCCACCCGCCGTCAACCCCGCGGCGGTGTCGAGGTGCAGCCCCCCCTTCAGCTTCTTCTTCTTCGCCGCCTCCGTCCCGTGGCACGAGTAGCAGTGCTCGGCCAGCACCGGGCGGATCTTCTTCTCGAAGAACTCCACCTGCTGCGGGGTCGGCTCGGCCGCGAGGAGCGGGGGCGCGAGGAGTGCGATCAAGAACAAGAAGTGGCGCATGGAGAACGGCCGGGGGAGGGGAGGCGAAGAGATTATGCCCGAAAGTGGGGCGCAGGGAAAGCCGTCGGATGATTGTTCCGCGATGCGGCAAGTGTTACCCTCAATGCCACCCGCACGAGGGACGCCCGTGAGCCACGCCGACATCCTGCCACAGTTGGTGTTCGAGTTCGGTCGGTCGGCCGTGTACCTGATGGCGATGACTCTCGGCTTCTTCATGTCATCGTAAGGGGCGGACGGTCAGCCTGATGTGCATGTCCGGGGGGCTGCTGGCGGTGTACGCCATGCTCGCCTCGCGGGTGCTGTGCGACGCCATGTGGGAGTCGGTGCAGTACGACCGCAGCGTCCCGACCGCCCGCGACATCACCTTCGGCGTTCAAATCGCCGGGTACGCGCTGGAGGTTCTCGGGCTGTCGCTCATCGTGCTGGCCGTGTTCACCGGGCGGAAGCGGGCGGTGAACACGGCGAAACCAAATACCGAGACGACGAAGTGACGATTGTACTTGGCGGTGGTGTGGGGTACTTTGTGGGCAGTTCCCTCCCGTCCGGAGTCGGTCATGGACCTGTCCAACCTGCTGAGCAACCTGGCGTCGGCCGCCCCGTTCATGATCGTCGACCTGATCGCCATTATCATGGGGATCGTTCACCTCAGCAGGTACAAGACGCCGGCGGTGATGGCCCTGCTCGGCGGGCTGCTGAACCTGCTCACCACGATCGCCTGGAATGCCGTGTTCTACCTCCTGCTGTCCGGCGACCGCATGGGCGATGACAGGGGCGGGAGGGCGATGTGGATGGGCGTGTTGGGCATCACTTCCAGTGTGGTCCACGCACTCGCCTGGGGGATGATCGTCATCGCCGTGTTCGTCGGCCGGAAGCCGGTGCAGCGGGACGACGATGACGACCGCCCCCGCCGCAGCCGCCGCGACGACCGGGATGGGGAGGAGCCTACAGCACGAGCATCGCGTCCCCGTAGCTGAAGAAGCGGTACTCGCACTTCACGGCTTCGGCGTACGCCCGGCGAAGCAAGTCGGTGCCCGCGAGGGCCCCCACCAGCAGCAGTAGCGTCGTTTTCGGCAGGTGGAAGTTCGTAATCAGGGCGTCCACCACGCGGAAGCGGTACGGCGGGTGGATAAACAGGGCGGTCTCACCGTGGAACGCGGTCAACGCACCGGACTGGGCCGCGGCCTCCAGCGTGCGGGTGCTGGTGGTGCCGACCGCGATCACCCGCCCGCCGCTCGCTTTCGCCTTCGCAACGGCTGCCACCGTGTCGGCGGTCACCTCCGCCGCTTCCGCATGTAGTTTGTGCTCCCGCGGGTCGGCCGCCTTTACCGGGGCGAAGGTGCCCAGCCCGACGTGCAGCGTCACCCGTGCCACGTTCAACCCGCTCAGCAACTCCGGCGTGAAGTGCAACCCGGCGGTGGGAGCGGCCACCGACCCGGCGCGGCCGGCGAACACCGTCTGATACCGCTCGCGGTCGGCCGGCTCGTCGTGCCCCTTGCGGATGTAGTGCGGCAGTGGCATGTGCCCGTGAACGGCCAGCAGGTCGGCGGCGGTGCCGGGGCGGTCGGGCCGCATCAGCCAGTGGCGGTCCTCGGTTCGCCCGACCAGCGTGAGCCGCATTCCGGTCGGCGACAGCACGAACTCTTCCCCCGGCAGGGCGAACCCACGGGTGTGGCAGAGCAGTTCCCACTCGCCGCCCGGCGTCTCGCGGACGAACAGCCCTTCCCATTTCCCACCGGTATTCGCCCGCGTGCCCTCCACCCGCGCCGGGATCACCCGCGTGTCGTTCAGCACGAGCAGATCGTTCGCTTGTAGCAGAGCGGGGAGGTCGCGGAAGGTGTGGTGCTGGATCGTGCCGGCGGCGCGATACAGCACGAGCAATCGCGCCTCGTCCCGCCGCGCGGCCGGGTGCTGGGCGATCAGTTGGGGGGGCAAGTCGTAGTCGAAGAACAGGTCGGACATGGGTCTGTCGCTTGCTTTCCGTACGTCCGGTTCATTTACCTACCTCATGCTAGCCACCTTACGGGGTCAGGCGTGATCCGGACCACTTGCCCGAAGTGCGGCCGGGAGGATGCCGTTGCCGACTACCTTGCCATGCTGCCCATCATGTGCAACGGGTGCGGCACGCGGGTGACCGTCGGCGAGCGGATCGCCGGTGGCCCGCTCTTCCCCCCGCCCGTGGCCCCACCCCCGCCGCCGAAGGCGGCACCACCGCCACCGCTTCCACCCCCGCTGCCGAAGGCGAAGAAGGCCGTTCCGCCACCGTACGTCGAAGCGAAACCCACGCCACTGGCACCACCGCCTCCGCCAGTGCGGGAACTGATCGCCGAGGCCGTTTCGCCCCCGGCGGAGATGGCCACGGTGGGGGTGTCCAGTCCGCTGTTCATCACCGCGGACATGACCCCGGCCGAGTCACCCCCGGCCGCCCTCGCACCCGAACCGCAGCCGTCCCCGCCGGACATCCCCCGCGCCCGCCCGGCCGTACCCCCGCCCGTGGTCACGGTGCCTCGGCCGCCGAAAGCGCAGCCGGCCGCGCCGGCCGCCGAACCGCTCCAGCCGGAAGCCCCGTTCCCGCTGCCCCTGGCCGGGGCGGGCCGTCGCCTGCTCGCCCGCTTTCTGTTCCTCGTCGGGTTGGTCCTGGCGGCCGGGTTGGGGTTCGGCCTGCTGATCCTGGGCGGACCCGCGCTGAAACGAGACCTGAGTAAAGATCCGCTGCTGGCCGGGGCCGTGATCGCCGCCTTCCCGCTCATCTACCTGCTGGTGAACGCCGTCATGCTCGCCCGCACCGGGCAGGACATCGGCAAACGGTACGCCGGGGTGCGGGTGGTGAACGCCGACGGCAGCAAGGCGACGGAGGTGTCGGCCCTGCTGAAACGCGACGCGCTCACGCTCGTCATCGGGCTGACCGGCATCGGCCTACTGTACTGGCTGGCGGACTTCGTCACCCTGTTCGGCAAGGGCGGGCGTTGCCTGCACGACCGCATCGCCGGCACGCGGGTGGTGCGGGCGTGACACATACAATGCCCCGGTCGCCCGCCGGAGTGCCCGCATGACCATCAGCGTCGACGTCATTTCGGATGTCATCTGCCCGTGGTGCCACATCGGCAAGCGGCGGCTGGAAGCGGCCATCCGGGCGGTGCCCGAACACACCGTTCGTGTGCGCTGGCACCCGTACCAACTGAACCCGACCATGCCGGCCGAGGGGATGGACCGGCGGGTGTACCGCACCCGCAAATTCGGCTCGTGGGAGAAGTCCCTGGAACTGGACGCCCAGGTGACGACCGCCGCGAACGCCGTGGGACTGCCCTTCGCCCTGGACAAGATCACTCGCACGCCGAACACGTTCGACGCCCACCGCGTGCTCTGGCTGGCCGACCGACTGGGCGTGCAGGACGGCGTGGCCGAAGAACTGTTCAAGGCGTACTTCGTGGACGGCAAGAACGTCGGCGAGCGGGCGGTGCTGCTCGATGCGGCCGAGGCCGGCGGGCTGAACCGTGACCGGGTGGACGCCATGTTGCACGGCGACGAGGGCGTGGACGAGGTGAAGGTGGAGGAGGCGAACGGCCGCAAGCGGGGGGTGGACGGCGTGCCCTTCTTCATCGTGAACAACACCGTGGCCGTCTCCGGCGCGCAGCCAACGGACGTCTTCCTCGCGGCGTTCAGGCAGGTAGCACCGACCGCACCCGCTCAGTCGTGTTCGGTGGGTGGCACCTGCTGACGTTACTTGTGGATTCCGCCCGCGGGCGGGCCGACAATACCGTATGCCCCTGCCCGGAGGTTCGCCGTGGCCGCTCCGACCGCCCCCCAACCGCCCGCCTCCCTTCCTGTCGGGGGGCCACCGCCCACCGACACGCCGACGTTCGGCGAGAAGTGGGCGTTCCGCGCGTTCTTGATCCTGTTCTTCCTCACCCTCATCATCGGGTTGCTCCACTACCTGTTCAGCTTCTACAAGTACCGCTCATGACGCACGACCCGCACCAGCACTACGACAACCCGCTGATCGCCCGGTACGCCGGGGCCGCCATGAGCGAGCGGTGGGGGCCGCGGCGGAAGTTCCGCACCTGGCGGCGGCTCTGGCTGGCCCTGGCCGAAGCCGAACACGAACTCGGGCTGACGTCGGCCGACGGCCAGACGCCCCGCATCACACCGGAACACCTGACCGACCTGCGGGCACACCTCGACGACATCGACTTCGACCGTGCGGCGTGGTGGGAGAAGCAACTGCGGCACGACGTGATGGCCCACGTCCACACGCTCGGCGAAGTGGCCCCCGGCTGCAAGGAGATCGTCCACCTCGGGGCCACGTCCTGCTACGTGACCGATAACGCCGACCTGATCCTGATGCGGGAGAGTCTGGACGAATTGTGCGGCGGACTGGCCAACCTGATTGATGCGCTCGCCCGGTTCGCCGAGAACTGGCGGGCCGAACCGACACTCGGGTTCACACACTTCCAGCCGGCCCAACTCACCACCGTCGGCAAGCGAGCGACGCTCTGGTGCTACGACTTCGTGATCGACCTGAAGGAACTGGAACGCCGGCGGGACGAGTTGCCGTTCCGCGGGGCGAAGGGCACCACCGGCACGCAGGCCAGCTTCCTGGCGCTGTTCAACGGCAACCACGACAAGGTGCGGCACCTGGACGAACTGGTGGCGAAGAAGATGGGCTTCGACACCCGCTTCCCCGTCACCGGGCAAACCTACTCCCGCAAGATCGACTCACAGGTGATCGACGCCCTGAGCGGCGTTGCGCAGTCGTCTCACAAGTGGGGCAGCGATTTGCGGCTGCTCGCCCACCGGCAGGAGGTGGACGAGCCGTTCGAGGAGAAGCAGATCGGCAGTTCGGCGATGGCGTACAAGCGGAACCCGATGCGGGCCGAACGGCTCTGTTCGCTGAGCCGGTTCCTCATGGGCCTGCCGGCGATGGCCGCCCAGACGCACGCCACGCAGTGGTTCGAGCGCACACTCGACGACTCCGCCGCCCGCCGCCTGTACATCCCGCAAGCGTTCCTCACGGCCGATGCGTGCCTGCGGATCGCCCTGAACGTCGCCCGCGGGCTGATCGTGAACTCCCCAATCGTCGCCAAGGGGGTCCGTGAGTACCTGCCGTACATGGCGACGGAGAACCTCATCATGGCGGCGGTGGCGGCCGGGGCCGACCGCCAGGACGTTCACGAACTGATTCGCGTTCACAGCCACGCCGTCACGAAGCGGATCAAGGACGGCGAGGGCGAGAGCACGGAACTGTTCGAGTTGTTGAAGGCGGAGCCGGCGTTCCACGGGGTGAATTTCGAGGCCGCCACGGACGCGAAGCTGTTCGTCGGCCGAAGCCCGGAGCAGGTGACGGAGTTCGTGGAAATGGAAGTCGAACCGATCCGCCGCCGGTACGCGGACAAGCTCGGTCAGCGGGCGGAGTTGAAGGTGTGATTTGGTTAGCCGAGGCATCGCCGAGCGCGCTCGGCGATGCCTCGCGGCTAACCATCCCTCACTTCTTCGCCGGCGGCTTGTCGTCGCCGGTCGCGGTCCACTGGCGGCCGACCGCGTCCATGTCCTTCGGCGCGGGCACGTTCGGCGGCTCCATCCCGAACTCTTTCACGCGAGCGGCGCGAATTTTCGCCGTGTCCACGCCGAACTCCTTGTCGCGGGCGGCCACCACCTTGTCGTCCGCCTGCCCGTCGCCCATGAGCGACCAGATGAGCATCGGCTCGCCCACAGGCACCGGCGTGCTCGGGTCGGGCCAGGTGTGCCACGCCTTGCCCCAGGTGTTGATGATCTTCTTCATGAACTCGGTCTCGTCCTTCGCCTCCATGGTCGGCGCGATCAGCCCTCCGCCGAGCACCTCGTAGGTGTGGGCGTGCCAGAACTTCTTCTCCGCGTCCGGCAGCTTGCGGTACGCCTCGTCCGAGATCAGGTACTCGACGCCGACCAGCTTGGCGTTCGCCCCGGTACCGTCGAACAGCACGCACTGGAACACGTCTCCCTCTTTGCCGCCGGTGTGGGCGGCGCAGAAGTGCTGCGTGACGAACTGTAGCTTCGGGTTCTTCTTCGCCATGTGGATGCCGCAGAAGTGCAGGTGCGGGCCGGTCATCGGCCCGGCCCCCGGCTTGTGCCCGTGTTGGGCGGCGGCGGGGGCGGCACACGCCAGCCCGGCACCGACGGCCCCGAGCGCTCCGAACAGTTCGCGTCGGTCGATCACGGCGAGTCTCCGGAATGTGGTGGGGCTGGAGAGGCCCCGGTCGCCGACCGTGGGAGACGCGGCCGGCGGGGACAGCATATTCCGCCGATCATCCGTGTCAGGTACAACAGAGGTGAGGAGAGTGCGTATGACTGTCCCCGCCGATGCCCCGTTATCCCGGCTCGATTGGCTTTGGGCCTGGGTCATCGTATTCTTCGCCAACCTGCCAATCCCACTGGTGTTCGCCCGATCCGCGGTCGGCGATGCAGGGATGCACGGTGTGATCGGCGGTCTACTGGTCCTGTTCTGGATCGGGTTCGCCCTGTGTCTGTTCCGCTTCCGGGTCGGCCGTTCGCTGGTCATCGGCGGGGCGGCCGTGGCGCTCTGGCAGGTGTGCCCGGTGTTCCACTACGTCGCCGGCGTTACGGCGGTGTTCGTGTGGGGGTGGGTGCGGGGGTCGGGCGTCACAACGGGATCGGCGGACAACATCGATGGGTTCGCCATCGTGATGTTGGCTTCCCCGCCGTTGTGGGCACTCGCGGTGCTGCTCGGGACCGCCTACCGGTGGGCCAAGCGCGACACCCCCCTGTGGTCGAACCGCACCGAGCCGGACGCTGAACCGGCCACGGAGGAGAACGATGAATGACACCCCACCGCGCTTCGCCTGGGACTTGGTCGGATGGTGGACGCTGGTGTTCGTCGCCAACTTGCCGGTGCCGCTACTCGGGTCTTGGGGTGCCGTACTTCATGGGTATGCCTGCGGCGTGTTCGGCGGGATCGCCATGCTGTACCTGCTCGGGGCAGCGGTTTGTGGCCTGCGGTGGCGGGTCGGACGGTCACTCGTCGGGGGTGGGGCGCTCGTGGCACTCACCCAACTCTTCCCACTGTTGCAAGTGTTCTCTGGGATATTCGCCATGGTGGTGTGGAGCGTGGTTACAGGGTCGTCAATGTTCTTCGGCGGATCTCGGCCCGAGAGCAATGACATGGGGGGAATGGTGAAAGGGAACTTCGAGATGTGCGCATTGGTATTTCTCACCGCCCAACCGTTGATCGTGTGTTCGATTTTCCTTGGCGCAGCGATTCGGTTCAACCACGGCGACCGACCCATCTGGTTCACCCGCCCCGTTGATCCGGACGCCGAGCAGTCGGCCGGCGATGGTGATGCTGCCCCCGACGGAGGGGTGGGTTCGCCGTAAGTGCTTAGCCGGCATGGGTCGTTCTTCGATCCGGGCAGGCTTTGCACATTAACCCGCCCCTGCACAAAAAACCGGCGGGCTGCACAAAAAGTGGGGCGTTAGACCATCTGTCCCATGAGGGCAACGAGTTCTGCCGAGAGAACCGAAATC
>JANNDF010000391.1:0-4267 GCA_031387445.1 Planctomycetia bacterium | reverse complement strand
CGGAGGAGAAAGCTCCTCCGGTCGCTCACGCTCCCGGCTCGCCATTTCACTTGCCGATGACCGCCTCGAACGTCACCGCATAGGCCTTCACTTCCGGCAGCCGCGAGATCACCGCCGCCGCGTCGCGGGCGTCGGCCTCCGACGGCACCACCAGCGTGACGTGCAACTTCTGCGGCCCCTGCCGCGACACCCCGACCCGACTGGCCCGCCCGAAACAGGCCGAGCGGATGGCCTCGTCCACATCGACCGCCGTCGTCGCCGGCGGCGCCTGCCCGCGTGTGACCGACACCGTCGGGAGCGGGGCGTCGGCCGCCGGCCGCCTCGACGGCCCCCAGTCGGTCGTCGGATCGGCCACTGGTGCCGACTGCGGTTTCGCGGGTGGCGCCTCCGGCGTGGCGGCGATGGGCACCCGTGCTGATGCGGGCAGCCAGTTCACGTCCGGCGGGGGGGTGTTCGGGTCGGTGGGCACCGGCATCCCGATCCCGGTCGGCATCATCGGCTCTCGCCGCTCGGTGGGTCGCGGCGTCTCGACCATGATCGCGCGGGTCGGTGCGGGTTCGGGCTGTTCGGCCGCCGTCCGTGTGATCGGCGGGCGGTAGGTGCCGAGCGTCCGCGCCGGCTCTTGCGGGTACGCGTGCACCACCATCGGTTGCTCGCGGGGCGACACCGGCGGCCCGCCGACCGGCACGGGGAAGGCGCCGGGCGTGGCCCCGGTCTGGGTGAACCAGGTGTCGGACGCCAGCGGGTAACGGCCCTCAGGGGCGAACGGGTTGGCGCCGGCGGTGGGCGTGCCGTACCCGTACCAGCGGTACGCGGGCGTGCCGGCGTACACCCCTTGCGGCGGTTTCGCCGGCGACAGAGGGTCCGGGGGGCGGTATCCCCCCGTCAGCGACGACGGTTGGGTTGCGGGGGGCGGTGCCGACGGAGTCGGTTTCGACTCGAACATCGACTTCACCCCGCCCCAGAGGCTCGGCTGCGGCGGAACCGGCGGCTGGGTCGGCGGTGGCTGATACTGTGGCTGCGGCTGCGGGCGGGTGATGCCGGGTGCGGGCACCGACGCCGGCGCCTGGAACTGCGAGCCGAGACTCGGGGGGGCGGCACGCACGACCGGCGCCGGCGGCGCGTCCACTGCACGCACCGGCAGCAGGCGTGCGGCCGGCTCCTGGGCCAACACAACGGAACCGGCGGCACACGCCCCGCACGCCAGCCAACGAGTGAGTGTCTGATTCACGGTCCCGTCCTGGAAAGTACTCCGCACCCTCCGGGTGCGGCGGTCGGAACCGCACCCGGAGGGTGCGGAGTACCTTGTGTCACTTCACCTTCGGAATGCTGCCGGGGGTGCCACTTCCGCCGGTCGTCGGCCGTGCGGGCGTTGTGCCGCCACCGCCACCACCGCTCCCGAAGAACCCGCCCCGCTGTTGACTGACGCCCACCCGGCTGCTGCCGAACACGTTCCCGTAGCTGACCGGCCCGCCGGGTGACGGCAGCGACGTTTGCGGGCCGTCGGCCGGGTCGCGGGTCGGCATGGACAGTGCGGCCGGCGGCAGGAAGGTGCCGCGGGCGACCTGCGGGAACTGTGCCCCGCTGCCGTACATCGGCCCGTTGCCGTTCGGCCCCTGTGTGCCCGGCCGCACGCCGTAGTAGTAGCTGAGGGCCGGGTTGGTGCTGTTCAGCAGGTTCAAGTACGGGCTGACCGGCTGGGTGCTGCGGTTGTAGTAGTTCGGGGCGAAGCTCTGCGGGCCGGCGATCGGGCCGTAGGGCGACGGGGTCGAGTACGGCACCTGGGCCACCACCGGGGCGGAGAGCAGCAGGAGTGGGAGCAGGTAGCGGAGCATTGGGGGTCCGGGGGCGCTGGGTTGGGTGAACCCCGGCAGTGATGCCGGGGGTGCTTGTTCCGCCGCTAACCACCCCCGCAAACACTGCCGGGGTTCGCCGGCTTAGTTCCCGGTGTTGGTGTTACCGAACCCGATCCCGCGGCCGGCGATCGAGTTGTACGACTGCGTGCCGAGCAGGGTGACGCCGAGTAGCCGTTCGATCGGGTTGAGCAGCTTGCCCAGGGTGCGGTCCACCGTCACGATCCGCTGGGCCTTGATGTACACGCGGTCGCCGGGGAACAGTTGGTAGTTCGTACTCGTCACCCCCCACTGGGTGATGCCCACCCAGTCCACCGGCAAGATCTGCTCCTCGTTCAGTTGCGGGGTGCGGCGGGCCACCCAGATGTTCCGCTTGCTCGCCTCTTCCGGCAGCCCGCCGATGCGGGCGACGGCGGTGGACACGAACTCCTTGCCGGTGATCGGGAACTCGGCCACCTTCTCGCCCGCCCCGGCCCCGTCGGCGATCACGTAGTACGTCTTGCTGTTGTACTGTGCCACGTCCACCAGCACGAGCACGCTGTCTTCCTTGGTGCCGCCGGCGTCGTAATTGATCTGCTTGGCGAGCACGCTGCGGATTGCCAGTCGAGCCTGGTTGGTCGTCAGCCCGGCCACCGACACCGTGCCGTAGGCGCCGAGGTAGATCGTCCCGTCCGGCCGCACCTGAAACTGATTCTGGATCGGGTTGTACGGCAACTGCTCCGTCTCGCCGGTGTACTTCACTTCTTGCTCGAGCGCGACCCGCTCCTCGTCCAACTTCTGCCGCTTCTCGTCGGTCAGCAGTTTGCCGTCCTCGTCCTTATTCGCCTTCAGCCAGCCGCGGACCTTCACCAGCCGGTCGGGCACGTCCACCTTCTTCACCCGCGCCTCAACCACCAGCACGTCCGGCGGCTCGATCACATACTCGGGCAGCGTCA
Source organism: Planctomycetia bacterium (assembly GCA_031387445.1). Taxonomy (GTDB): domain Bacteria; phylum Planctomycetota; class Planctomycetia; order Gemmatales; family Gemmataceae; genus JALHQU01. The sequence continues at coordinate 1,479 of JANNDF010000391.1, read as the reverse complement.
CCGGGTTCAGTTCGGTGGGCACGCTGCCGGGGGCGGGCAGGGTGATGGGCGGGGTCGTCGGATGACCGGGCAGGTGCGCCCGCGGGGTGAGGCACCCGGCCGACCCGAGAACCCCCGCCGCGACCACGACGGCCACCACGGTACGAATGGTGCGGCTGTACATCGTCCCGATCCCCCTTCTCCGCCGCCGACGGCGGGGCCGGAAATGGGGACGTGACGCAATCCGTCAACCCCAACCCGGTGTTGACGGAGTTATCGGCGGGGGTGGAACAACCGGATCAGTTTTCCCGACAAGAACAGTTGATACAGGCGGGAAAGGTTGCTCAAGTTATCGCGGCTTCTTTCCCTTCTCGCTTGCCGGCAGAGGGGTTCGGGGGAGTGCGGACGTGTCACCCTCTCCCCGCGAGGGAGAGGGTCGGCCGGGGCGTTTCGCCCCCGCCGGGGAGAGCGGGCGGAGATCGGCCCCCCCTCCCGCCTCCCTTTGCGGTGCCGGCGACCTCCCCCTCAAGGGGGGAGGTGAAGCAGTCGGTTTCCGACTCCCCTCGGACTCCTCCCCCTTGGGTGAGAGGGAGCCTTTCCCGCTCACCATCTTCCGCAGCTTCTCCAGTTCAGGCAGACTGAGCTTGCGACTCTTCCCTTTCGGCAGTTTGTCCAACAGGATCGGCCCGATGGCGACTCGCTTCAGTTGCAGCACTTTATGGCCCAACTTCGCCAGCATGCGGCGGATCTCGCGGTTCTTCCCCTCACACAGCACCACCCGCAGCCAGGTGCTCTCGCCCTGCGGCTTCATCCGCCGCACGTTCTTCGCCCGCACCTTGCCGTCGCTCAGCCACACCCCTTCGAGCAGTCTCTGCAGGTCGTTCACGCTCGGCTTGCCGGCCACCAGCACCTGATACGTCTTCTCGATCTGGAACTTCGGGTGCATCAGCTTGTGGGCCAGGTCGCCGTCGTTCGTCATGAGCAGCAGGCCTTCGCTGCTCTCGTCCAGTCGCCCCACGGTGTACACCCGCTGATCGACGTGCGGGATCAGGTCGAGCGCGAGCGGCCGCTGACTCGGGTCGTGGTTGGTACACAGGTAGCCGACCGGCTTGTTCACCACCCAGTACACCGGGCGTTCGGTCTTCACCGACTCGCCGTCCACCGTCACCTTGTGCGCGTCCGGGTCCACCTGAGTGGCCAGTTGGGTGACGATCCTGCCGTTCACCTTCACCCGTCCCGCGGCGATGAGGGTGTCGCAGTGTCGCCGCGACCCGATCCCGGCGTGCGCGAGGAATTTGTTCAAGCGTTCCATTCCACAATGATACACGACGGGTGCGAAGCGCAAGGGGAAATGAGTTGTCGGACGGCCGGCGGCCACTCCTCACCTGGGGCATCGAACGCTCACGGGTCCGCCGGTGCCGGGCAATTGCTCGAGCACCTAGAACCGCGATCCGCGAGGTTATTCCAGACTAGTCCTACAGCCGTAGTTGGTCAGTCGGG
>JANNDF010000390.1:0-3573 GCA_031387445.1 Planctomycetia bacterium | reverse complement strand
TCGACCGGCGGGACGCCGGTCCCACCAGTCAATTCCTCTGTGGCGGATCGCTACTTTTTATCCTTCGCCTTCAGCATCTGCAGGTGCGCGTTCCCCACGTCCCACATGTAGTCGGACACCTCGTTCTTCTCGACCGCGATGGTCTGGTGCTCTTTCACCTTCTTCGCGTCCCCCTCGGCGTCGTACCACAACGCCACATACAGGTGTGCGTAGAACTGGGCCGAGGTCTTTTCCGCCCCCTTCGCCTTCTCAGCCGCAGCCAGCACGTCCTCCGGCTTCAGTTTGCCGGCGAACAGCTTCTGAATCTCGGCCATCGGCACCCGGGCGTCGCGGGTCACGTCGATGAGTGCCGCCTGAGACTTCTCCTTGCCGACCACCTTCACGTTGCACAGGTAGTGCCACGCGGCGTTCTCCACGTCCTGCGGGTTGTACTTCTTGTGCGTCTCGAACTGCTTCACCCCGTCTTCGAACTTGCCGGCATAGTACAGGGCGATGCCCCGCTGCCAGTGTTCCTGATCGAGTTTCGGGTTCACCTTCAGGAAGGCGTCGTAGTCGGCCACCGCCTCGGCAAACTTGCCCGCCCACGTGTAAGCGTGTCCGCGGCGGTTCTGGACATTCACGTCCGGCATGGCGTCGAGCGATTTGGTGAAGGCGTCCGCCGCCTTCACCGGCTCCCGCAGTTTCAGGTACGCTTCACCCGCCCCCGCCAGCAGTTTCGCCCGCTCCTCCTTCGCGACCTTCGGGTCGATGCCGGCGATCATCTTGTCCACTTCGGCCACCATCTTCGCCTTCTTGTCGTCGGCCTTCGGCGGGTCGGCGGCGTGAACAGACAGCGAGCCGACGAGCAGGGCGAACAGAACGGAGCGCATGGCGGGCACCTCGGCGGGGAGAAGTGCGGGCATTGTAGCCGGCCGGACGAGTGGTCCGCCGCCAAGACACACCTACAATGCTCGGACGTGTCGTCCTTAATGACTCGCGCGGAGAACCGGGATGGAGCGGGAGCAACTGCTGAAGGTGATGGTGCCGGTCGGCGCGTTCGCGCTGCTGCTCATCCTGGTGGGGGTGGTCATCGCCCTGAACACCGGCGGTGGCACGCCGACCAGTTCGGCCGACCACCCGCCCGCCGACACGCCGCCCCACAAAATGCCCGGCGAAACGCCGGGGACGGTCGCCAAGTACGACTTCCCGCTCGACGGACCGGAGTGGAAGGAGGTGGCTGGGCGCCCCGGCTTAAAGTACTGGGACGTGCGGATCGGGGACGGAAAGGAGTGTCCGCCGGGAGCGTCGGTGCGGGCACAGTACACCGGCTGGCGGGTGGACGGGTTCTCGTTCGACAACCCGCAGAAGCACGGCCCCGCCCCGATCCCGTTCTCACTGAACGGCGTGGTGGCCGGTTGGACCTACGGCATTCCCGGGATGAAGGTGGGCGGCGTGCGACGGCTGTTCATCCCGTCGGCCCTCGGCTACGGCTCGCAGAACAAGGGCAAAGACATCCCGCCGAACTCCGACCTGATCTTTGAAGTCGAATTGGCCAGTGTGAACTGACCGGCGGCAGGCCGCCTGACTACCATTCCGAGACCCAATCATGGCCGCAGACCCGTTCGCCCTACCCGACCTGAACAACTCCGACTGGGCCGCCCGCCCGGACGGCATGAAGGTGTGGGACGTCACCGTGGGCACCGGCGACGAGTGCCCGGCCGGCGTCACCGTCACCGTGCATTACACCGGCTGGACACTGGACGGAAAGGTGTTCGACAGCAGCCGCAACCGCGGGCAGACCATCTCGTTCGGCCTGCACCAAGTCATCAAGGGATGGACAGTCGGCGTGCCGGGCATGAAACCGGGCGGCAAGCGGCTGCTGCACATCCCGCCGGAGATGGCCTACGGCAGCCGCGGGGCCGGCCGCGACATCCCGCCGAACGCCACCCTGGTGTTCGAGATCGAACTGGTGGATTTCAAGAAGTGAACCGACCTGTAGGGTGGTCCGCTCTCGCCGAGAGCGGGTCTCCGTTCCGACTCTCGGCGAGAGTCGGCCACCCTACCATCCTCTGGAGAGTCTCATGCGCTGGAATCTGCTCGTCGCCGCGGTGGTCGCCTTCGCCGGCGTCGCCCTGGCTGAAGACAAGAAGGACGACAAGAAGAAGGACACCACCTTCGACTTCCCCAGCCTGGAGGCGAAGGAGTGGAAGAAGTTGGAGAGCGGGATGAAGGTGTGGGACGTGAAGGAGGGGAAAGGGGATGAGGCGAAGGCGAAGGCGAAAGTGAAGGTGAACTACACCGGTTGGACGACCGAAGGCAAGGCGTTCGACAGCAGCCTGCTGGCCGAGTTCAAGCACCAGGAGCCGATCTCGTTCCCCCTCAACCGGGTGATCAAGGGGTGGACCGACGGCGTGCCGGGCATGAAACCGGGCGGCGTCCGCCGGCTGATGATCCCGCCGGAGATGGCCTACGGCAAGAACCCGCCGGACGGCTCGGGCATCCCGAAGGACGCCACCCTGATCTTCGTCATCGAATACCTCGGGGCGGGTGACTAACCCCCAGTGACCACCGGAGGTGTGCCATGCGGCAGCCCTTCTGCGTCGTGATCGTGCTGGCCCTCGCCGGGGTGGTGGCCTTCGCCGCCCCGGTGCCGAAGGCGGCCAAGGTCGATCCGGCGAAGCTGTACGGCTTCCCCGATCTTGAGGCGAAGGAGTGGAAGACGTTCGACAACGGCTTGAAGGTGTGGGAGGTGAAGCCGGGTGACGGTGAGGAGTTGAAAGGCGGCAACGAGAGCGTGGTGGTGAACTACGTCGGCTGGCTGAGCGACGGCAAGAAGTTCGACAGCAGCCTGGATCGCAATGAACCGACCAAGTACCGCCTGGACGGGCAAATCAAGGGGTGGCAGGATGGGATGGTGGGGATGAAGCCTGGTGGCGTCCGCCGACTGCTCGTCCCGCCGGACTTGGCCTACGGTAAGCGGGGCGTTTCGGGGCTGATCCCCGAAAACACCGACCTGGTGTTCTTCGTCGAATACCTGGGGCGAGGCGAGAACAAGTGACGGCGTCCTACGTTCACCCCGATCCGGAGCCGATCGTGTCACGCTTCCTCCTTGCCTGCGTTCTTGCCACCGCTGCCGTCGCAGCCCCGGTGCCCAAGCTGTCGGGCAAGGTGGATCCGGGCAAGCCGTGGGACTTCCCCGACCTGGACTCGAAGGGGTGGGTGGAGCAGAAGAGTGGGCTGAAGATTTGGGAGGTGAAGGAGGGCGAGGGTGATGAGGTGAAGACCGGGGCGACGGTGCAGGCGAAGTACACCGGTTGGCTGACCGACGGCAAGAAGTTCGACGGCGGGGAGGAGAAGCCGGCGCTGTCGTTGCCGCTGAACGCGGTCATCAAGGGGTGGCAGGAGGGGATGATCGGCATGAAGCCGGGCGGCATCCGCCGGCTGGTCATCCCGGCCGACCTGGGGTACGGTCCGCGGGGGCAGGGGCCGATCCCCGCCAACGCCACCCTCGTGTTCGTCATCGAGTACGTCGGGCCGGGCAAGTGACGGTCACACGAGCCGCGACCGCCAGGGAGCGGGGGAATCATTCCCCGC
>JANNDF010001200.1:0-3228 GCA_031387445.1 Planctomycetia bacterium | reverse complement strand
AAGGAGCTGGCCGACATCACCCCGCCGACCGGCGGGGACGCCGGCGCGAACCAGATCAAGCGGGAGAACGCCCGCCGGCGGATCGTCGTGCGGTGCAACGCCCTCGGCCGCGACCTGGGCGGCGTGGTGACGGACATTCAGGCGGAGGTGACGAAGGACGTGCCGATGCCGGAGGGGTACTACGTCGAGTACGGCGGGCAGTTCGAGAGCCAGCAGAGCGCCACCCGGCTGATCGCGGTGCTGGCGGCGGTCGCGGTGGTCGGCATGTTCTTCGTGCTGCTACTTCTGTTCGGCGGGTCGGGCTGGTTGCGGATGCTGCTGATCGCCACCGCGGTCGGCGGGGCCGTCGGGGGACTGGTCTACTTCCGGTTCGGGCCGATCTGGGCGGCGAGCGTCGGCAGCGTGGCCTTCTTCGCCACCACCCTGTTCTTCCCGTCGGCTCGCGTCGTGTTGCAAATCCTGAACGCCATCCCGACGGCGTTCATCGGCGGGGTGATCGCCCTTGTGGTGACGGGGCAGACGCTCACCGTGGCCAGCCTCGTCGGGTTCATCTCACTCGGCGGCATCGCGGTGCGAAACGGCATCCTGCTGGTCACGCACTACGTCCACCTGATGAAGGAAGAGGGCGAAGGGTTCACCGAGAAGATGGTGCTGCGGGGCAGCCTGGAGCGGCTGGCGCCTGTGCTGATGACCGCCCTGACCGCCGGCATTGGGCTGATCCCGCTCGTGATCGAGGGCAACAAGCCGGGCCGCGAAATCCTCTACCCGGTGGCGACCGTCATTCTCGGCGGGCTGCTCACGAGCACGTTCTGCGAGTTCCTGCTGCACCCCGGTTTGTTCTGGCGGTTCAGCGGAAAGGACGCCGTCCGCATTGCCGCCAAAGGCACGGATGTGGACGAGTTGGAAGTGCCGCCGACCGAAGCGCCGATCCCGCTCACATCAGCCGATTCACACGCCGCACCACGCCCGCAGGCGGCCGACGGCCCACGGCACGAACCGCCCCTCGCCCAACCGCCGGATCGCCTTCCCGAGTAACACCGCCACGTGTCGCGGGAAGTGCCGCACCAACTGCCGCCCGCGGACGTTTCGCCAGAACACCCGCTCCTCGTTGCACGATTGTTGCCGCAACACACGGTCGCTCGGCCGCCGCCCGTAGCTGGCCGACACGCGATGCCACACCGCCGACGCCGGCTCGAACCAGATGTCGCCGAGCTTTTGCAGGCGGTGTGATAAGTCCACGTCCTCGAAGTACGCGCCGAAGTGTTCGGGGAACAACCCGGCCGCGAACAGGGCCGAGCGGCGGTAGAACCCGGCCGTGGCAGAGACACCCCAGACGCGGCCGGCGGTTAGGGTGGCCGGTTCGCAGGTCGGGTGGGTCGCTCTCGCCGAGAGCGACAGCGCCCCCGGCGCTCGGCGAGAGCCGGCCACCCTACCGGACAGACGTTTCCGCGCGAACCCGCCGGGGTCGTACTCGTCGCCGGCGCTGTCGATGAGCGGGGGTAGGTGCGGCGCGCGCGTCGGGTCGAGTTGCAACACGAGCGGGGCGACGGCGACGACGGACGGGTCGGCGATGCGGGCGAGCGCGGCATCGGCCCAGCCGGGCGTCACTTCGGTGTCGTCGTTCAGCAACTCGATCACGTCGCCGGTGGCCGCCAGAATGCCAGTGTTCGCGGCGACACAGAACCCGGACTGCTTCGGCAGCCGAATGACTCGGACGAAAGGGAACTCGCCGGCGGCGGCTGAGACACACCCGTTCGGCGAAGCGTCATCGACGACGATTACTTCCGAATCCGTCGGGCGATACGCCGCGACGGTGGACAGGCAGCGGCGGAGCAGATCGGCCCGGAGGTGCGACGGGATGACGATGGAGAGGTTCATCACCCGCTCGTTTTGCCGTCGTTGGCGTTCGCCACTACGGCCAGGAAGTCGGCGGCGTAGCGGATGGTGGCGTCGGCTTCGGCGGTGCGGTCGTTCAGCACGTGGCCGACCAGTTCGCCCAGCTTGCGGAAGCAATCGGCCGCGGTGCTGTCGTTCCGCCGCCGGGCCAGCGCCCCCCGCAGTTTCGCCTCGGTCCACACCACCGCGCCCAGGATCGCCGCCTGCCACCCGGCCCAGTGCTTCTTGGCATACGTCAGCAGCGCGTGCCGCGTGACCAGCCGCAACGGAGCGGGCACACCGCGGGTGTGCAGCGGGAAGTGGTGCGTCACCTGCAAGCCGGGTTCGTACCACACGCCCCACCCGCCGGCCCGTGCCCGCTGGCAGAAGTCCACGTCCTCGTAATAGAGGAAGAACTGTTCGTCCAACCCGTCGAGTTGTTCGAAGCAGGCGCGGCGGACCAGCAGGCACCCGCCCGTCACCCACGGCACTTGTTGACGCCGATCCAACCGGTGGTGCTGACACTTCCGCCGGCTACGGGGCACCAGCAACCCGGCCAGTGTGCGGAACAGTGTTGGGAACACGCCGGCGCTCGCCTGCTTGCTCCCGTCCTGGTGCCGCATCTGGAAGCCGATCACCCCGGCCGCCGGATCGACCGCCGGGAACCGGCTGGCGAACTCCAGCACCTCGTCCAGGAAGCCCGGATCGACGGTGACGTCCGGGTTGAGCAGCAGCACCCACTCGCCGCGGCTACGGCGGCTGCCGCGGTTCACCGCCCGTGCGAACCCCTCGTTCCGCCCGCTCCGCACCACCGACACGCCCGACAGCTTCCGCAGCCGCTTGGCCGTGGCCGCGCCGGGCGAGTGGTTGTCGATGATGACCACCTCGGCCGCCCCGCGGCGGATGGCCTCACTCGACCGCAGTTGTTGCGTCAGCCGGGCGGTGTTGTTCCACTGGCAGAAGTTGACGATGACGACCGAGACCTGCGGCGTATCGACGGCCACCCGCGGGCGGGATTGTCGGCCCCGCGCGGCGGCGGCCGCCACCGGCTGTGCGGTGTCGGCGGGAGCGGGGGCGAGTGCGACCAAACCCATCGGGGAATCCTTCCCACGCGGCGGAACGTCCGTGCCCGGCAACTTCGAGCGCGGGATAATGGCATCTCCCGTCGTCAGATGCAACCGCAAAACCGGCACAACCCGCGAGGCCCGCCGATGTCGCTCTCAAGATTGTCAAGATGGCCACCCGCTGCTTCGGTCGCCGAACGGTGTGACTGCGTATTGGAGGACTTGACCCAGCCGGCTGACGCCGGCGGTTCCAGAAGCCCCTGGAACCGCCGGCGTCAGCCGGTTGGGT
>JANNDF010000375.1:0-1334 GCA_031387445.1 Planctomycetia bacterium | reverse complement strand
CTCGGCTCGCCCGAATTGCGGGTCCACCACCGTTCAGCTAAGATGACATCGAACAGGGTAGCGAATCGACTGCCCGAGTGGAGCGGCCGCAGATGAACAACCCGTTGACGTGGGCGGTGCCGCTGTTCCGGGCGTTCGGCGTGAACGTGCGCGTTCACATCCTCTACTTCCTCGTGACCCTCGGCCTGTTCCTCCGCGAGATCTTCCGCGACGGGGCGTTCGTCTCCCCGCTCGACGTGTTCCTGTTCATGGTGCCGATGCTGTTCGTGGTCATCCTGATCCACGAGTTCGGGCACGTGTTCGGCGGGCGGCACGTGGGCGGGGAGTGCGAAGAAATCCTGATCTGGCCGCTCGGCGGGCTGGCGTTCGTGGACACCCCCCGCGAGTGGCGGGCGCACACGTTCACCGCCCTGAGCGGCCCGCTCACGAACATCGCCCAGTGCGTGCTGACTGCGGTGGTGCTGCTCGGGTTCGGGTTCATCCCGTCGCTCAACCCGCTGGACAGCCCGTACATCTCGCCGATGAAGAACTACCGCGACGGGCGGGTGTACACCAGCGAGTACGGTCTGAAGCTGTACGAGCCGAACAACTCGCCGAACCCCATTTCCATCGAGCGGCAGCGCGAACTGGTCCTCGCCGGACAGGTGAAACTGGTGGAGAAGGAGGACGCGAACGGCGACAAGTCGCTGATCTTCGGCAAGCCGGCCGACATGGCGAAGTACGCCGAGCAGGCAACCGGGTACGAGCGCGCCGTCGCCCCACTCTGGCTGGTGTGGGTGAACCGCCTGTTCTGGCTGAATTTCGTGCTCACCTTGCTCAACTTCATCCCGGCGTACCCGCTCGACGGCGGGCAGATCCTGCAAGGGCTGGTGTGGGCGCGGGCCGACTACCGCCAGGGCACGGTGGTGGCGTGCGTCTGCGGGTTCATCTGTGCGATGGCCATGTTCGTGGTGAGCATCGCCGTCATCGAGCCGCTCATCATCGCCCTCTGCTTCTTCGTGCTGTTCGCCTGCTGGGTGAAGTGGCGACAACTGACCGAGACGGCGGGCGAGTACGGGTACGACACCGAGAAGGGCTACAGCGGGATGGACGACGAGGACGCCCCGCCGAAGCCGACGAAGCAGGTCGGCTTCTTCAAGCGGTGGCAGCAGGCCCGTACCGCCAAGAAGCTGAAGCAGGAACACGAGCAGCGGGCGAAAGACGACGAGCGGATGGACCAGTTGCTCGAGAAGATCGCCCGAAAGGAGGCGATCTCCGACGAGGAGCGGCGGTTCATGCAGCGGGTGAGCGAGCGGTACAGAAAACCGAAGTAACAATCGACCGGGCGAGCGGGG
>JANNDF010001093.1:0-3836 GCA_031387445.1 Planctomycetia bacterium | reverse complement strand
CTAGGGGGCCTAAGTGTTTGTTTTTATTGGGGGGCTGGGGCCCCGCGTGCTTGCTCCGGGCCGGGGGGCACCCCTGCCCCACCAAAGCCCGACTCGCCCCTTCCCCCACCACCCATGACCGCCCCGCTGGCCGACTGCCCGCCCGACGACCTGCTGGCCAAGTACCTCGACGACGTGCTGTCGCCGACGGTCACCGGGCCGCTCACCGCCCACATCGACGGCTGCCCCACCTGCCAGATCAAGTTGGATACCATCACCGCCGGCGGGGCGGTGTCCGACCGCCTGAAGGAATTGTCCACGATGGGCGAACGGTCGCCCGAAGCCACCCTCGAACGGGGGGTGACGACCGCCACCGACACACAAGTGTTCGGGTCGGACGGCATCCCAATGGTGCCGCGGATCCATGTGCCGCGGCCGACGGTGCCGGGGTACGACGTGGAGGCGGAGATCGGCCGCGGCGGCATGGGGGTGGTGTTCAAGGCCCAGCACAAGCGGCTGAACCGCACGATGGCGCTGAAGATGGTGCTGGCGGCGGGGGTGGCCGACCCGCGGGTGACGCAGCGGTTCCTGTTCGAGGCGGAGGTGCTCGCCCGCGTCCAGCACCCGCAGGTGGTGCAGGTGTACGAGGTGAACATGTTCACCGCCCCCACCGGGGTGGTGTTCCCGTACCTGGCCATGGAACTGCTGCCCGGCGGCACCCTCCTTCAGTGGGCGAACGGGCGGCCCCTCGCGGCGGCCGAGGCGGCCGCCCTCATCGAGGGGCTGGCGCGGGCCGTCCACGCCGTCCACCAGCAGGGGATCATTCACCGCGACCTGAAGCCGGCCAACGTGCTGCGGTCGGCCGACGGGGTGTTCAAGGTGAGCGACTTCGGGCTGGCCAAGCTGACGGCCGAGCCGGGCGCGCAACTGACCGGCACCGGCATGGTGGTGGGCACGCCCGCGTACATGGCCCCGGAGCAGGCCGGCGGGGGCGGGGTGATCGGCCCGCCGGCCGACGTGTACTCGCTCGGGGCCATGCTGTTCGAGCTGCTCGCCGGCCGACCGCCGTTCCCCGGCGACGACGCCATGAGCGTGCTGCTGAAGGTGATCCGCGACCCGGCCCCGGACGTGCGGTCGCTCCGCGGCGACGTGCCGCGGGATCTGGCCGCGGTGGTGATGAAGTGCCTGACCAAGGAGCCGGCCCGCCGCTACCCGTCGGCCGACGACCTGGCCGACGACCTGCGGCGGTTCCTGAATCACCGCCCGACCCGCGCCCGCACCCTGTCGTCCGTCGAGCGGGGGTGGTACTGGGCCCGCCGGAATCCGTCCATGGCCGGGTTGCTCGGCACCCTGGCGGCGGTCCTCACCGTCGGCCTGCTGGTCACGCTCATTCTGTGGCAGCGGGCGGAAGGCACGGCCGAGGAAATGAGGCGGGCGAAGGGGACGGCCGAGCGGCTCCGGAAGCGGGCGGAGGAGAAGTCGGACGAGGCCGAGGGGGAGCGGCGGAAGGCCGACCGCACCACCGCCTACGTGCTGTTCGACCAGGCGTGGACGCAGTGCGAGGCCGGGTACGTGGACGACGGACTCGCCGGGTTCGTGAAGGCGCTGGAGTTGGCCGAGCGACTGGACGACAAAAAACTGGCGCGGGTGACGCGGGTGAACATCGCCGCGTGGGAGCGGGAGCAGTACCCCGCCGGCCGGCGGGTGCGAACCGAACACCCCTTCGTTGCTGCCGACTTCAGCCCGGACGGCAAGCGGATGATCGCCGCCGACGGGGACGGCCTCGTGCGGGTGTACGACGCCGCCACCGCCACCGAACTGGCCTCGTTCGACACCGCCCCGTACCTGTTGCGGGCCGCCGTCACCGCCAGCCGCCGCACCACCGGCCGCCTGCTCGTCTCGCCGTCCAAAGTGACCGGCGTGGCCCTCGACCGGACCGGCTGGTGGGCCGCCGCCTGCACCCTGTCCGGGCGGGTGGTGGTGTGGTCGCTCGCCGATCGAAAGGAGGGGCCGACGTTCGAATTGCGGTCGCCCCACGCGCGGAGTCCGGCCACCTGGCGGGTGGCGTTCACCGCCGACGGCCGCCTTTGGGTGGGGGCCGACGACGGCCTGCTGTTCGCCTTCAACCCGGCCACCGGCCAGCAGGTGGCGGCCATCACCCTGCCCGACACCCCCCACCCGAACGCCCTCGCCTCGGCCCTCGGCGGCACCTCCTTCCTGCACGCCACCGCCCGCCCGGATCGGACGCCGGAGGAGGAGGTCGACGAAGAGGGCGAGGACGCTCCGGCCCGCCCGACCCCCATCTTCCAGTACCCGAAGACGAGTGTCATCGCCCTCCGCCCGTCCCCCGACGGCACCCGCCTGTTCGCCGGCGACCGCAGAGGCCGCGTGACCGAGTGGGACCCGACCACCGGCCGGCTGGTGGCCACCTACCCGTTTTCCAGCCGCGCCCCGTGGGTGTCCGGGGTGGCGGTGTCGGCCGACGGCGAGTACGTGGCCGCCACCGGCACCGACGGCACTGCCCGCCTGTGGCGGCGGTCGGCGTCCGGCACCGCCACCGAAGTGTGGCGGATCGACCTGGGCGGAGCGTACGGCGTCGGCGTGGCCCTGTCGGCCGACGCAGGCCGGCTGGCCGTCGGCGACGGCGACGGGCGGGTGGTGGTGTACGACACCCGCACCCGCGGGCCGATCGGCCCGACCCTCGGTCGCGCGGCCCACAACTTCCTGGCCATCCGCCCGGACGGCGGCGAGTTGCTACTAAACGAGGCCGGCGAACTGCGACTGGTGAAGATCCCCGACGCCGCTTACGTGCCCGTGCCGTTCCTTCCGCCGGCCACCATCCCCGGCCCGCGGGTGCGGTTCCTCGACTACCGGCCGGACGGCAAAGCACTGCTCGTCGGGGTGGGCGGGCTGTGGGTGTTCGACCCGGCCACCGGGCGGATGGCGACCACCGCCCGCCCGCCCGTCATGGAAGAGCCGATCGGCGGCCGCTTCTCCGAGGACGGCACCCACATCGTGTACGGCGGCCGGCACGAGTGGGGGGTGCTCTCCGCCACCGACTTCACCCGCCGCTTCCGCTTCCCCCTCGACTCCGCGTACATCTCGAACATTCCCGCCCGGCCGACCGCCGCGGGCGTGTTGGTGCGGGTGCGGTTCGCCCTGTTCGCCCACCGCATGGACACCGGCGAGCAGGTGCGGATGGTCACCCCGCGGGGCTTGTCCGAGTACGCCGAGCAGGGGCGGCTCGTGGCCACCCCGGACGGCCGCGAGTGGCGGATGTCCACCGCCGAGACGATCGAGTTCGTGAACCCGACGACCGGCGACAGCACCCGCCCGGCCGTCCGCCCCGGCGGGACGATCACCACCTTCGACCAGTCGGCCGACGGCCGGCATCTGCTCATCCAGGTGGGCGAGAACGCCATGCAGGTGTGGGACGCGGCGGGGGCGACGCGGCTGCACACCGTCCGCGTCCGCCACCGCGGGGCGGTGACGGCGGTGGCCCTCAGCCCGGACGCGACCGCGTTCCTGACCGGCAGCCGCGACCGGACGGCGCAGTTCTGGGACGCCGAGACGGGGCTGGTGCTCGGCCCGCGGCGGGTCCACACCGATTCGGTGTCGGCGGCCATTTACTCGCCCGACGGCCGCGAGGTGGCGGTCGGCACGACCGGCGGGATGACCCTGGTGTGGCAGGTGCCCCCGCCGCCGACCACGGCGACGCTGGAAGAGTTGCAGAAGAAGTACGCGGGGCAGTGACGACGAGCCGGGAGCGTGAGCGACCGGAGCGATTCACCACCGGTCGCTCCCGCACCCGGCGCACCCCCGCCCGACCCCCTCACTCCCCCTTCAGTCGTCGCACC
>JANNDF010000369.1:0-2499 GCA_031387445.1 Planctomycetia bacterium | reverse complement strand
CTCGGCTCGCCGTTCAGAGGCTTCCGCATGTTCCGCTTCGCTCTCCCGGCTGCCCTCTTGGTCGCCCTGCTCGCCACCGCTCCCGCGGCCGCCGCCCCGCCGGTCGATCCGGAGATGAAGGACGTGCAGGCGGTGAACAAGGCCATCGACAACGGCGTGCAGTACCTCCGCCGCAACTGGAGCAAGGAGGACCACTGGGAGAGCTTCGTCATCACCTCGCTGACGAGCATGAAGGGCGGGATCACGGCCCTCGCCACGCTGGCCTTGCTGAACAGCGGGGTGAAGGCGACCGACGACGCGGTGGCGAAACCGCTCGAATACCTGCGGAAACTGCCGCCGCAGAAGACGTATGTGGTGGCGCTCGCCAACCTGTGTTTCGCCGAACTCCGCGACCCGAAAGACCTGGCCCGAGTGCAGGAGAACACCGACTGGCTGCTCAAGACGGCCGTGCGGCGGGGCGGGAAGATTGTCGGCTGGAGCTATCCCGACCCGAACATCCAGCGGCCGGACGCCTCGAACACGCAGTACGCCCTGCTCGGCCTGTACGCCGCCAAGCAGTGCGGGGTGAAGGTGCCGGACGACGAGTGGAAGCAACTGCTCAAGCTGTACCAGGACTCGCAAATCTCCGAGACGAAGGACACCGGCAGTTGGAGCTACATCGACCTCGACCGCTCCGGCAGCTTCACCATGACCACCGCCGGCGTGTGCGGGCTGCTCATCGCCCGCATGGGGCTGGAGGAGAGCGGGCAGGGGCTGAACGCCGACACCGGCGTGGCCGCCAACTGCGGGGTCTACCCGGAGAACGAGGCGGTGCGGAAGGGGATGAACTGGATCGGCAACAAGTTCAGCTTCGACAAGGCGGAGGCGGCCAAGTCCACCTACTACAACGTGTACGGCATCGAGCGGGTGGGGCGGCTTTCGGGGCAACGGTTCATCGGCAAGATCGACTGGTACCGCGAGGGGTGTACCTTTCTGGTGAATGGGCAGAAGCCCGACGGCTCATGGTCGGCCAACGACGAGGACGACTTCAAGGGGGTGAACGTCATCTCCACGTCGTTCGCGCTGCTCTTCCTGAGCAAGGGCCGCAGCCCGGTGCTCATCAGCAAGATGGCGCACGGGCAGTCCAAGATGGACGGCAAGATGCTCATCGAGACGGGGGCGAAGAACGGGCTGCTCGACTGGAACCGCAAGCACAACGACGCCCGCAACCTGACCGACTACGCCAGCCGCGAGCTGTTCAAGAACCTGCCGCTCGGGTGGCAGACCTACGACCCGCGGCGGAAGGAGTTCTCGGACGCCGAGATCCTGGTCGAAGCCGGCACGCTGGTGCAGACGCCGATCCTGTATATCACCGGGCACAACGCTCCGGTGCTGACGGGTCAGCAGGAGAAGTTGCTCAAGAAGTATCTGGAGGAGGGCGGGTTCGTCGTCGCCGAGGCGTGCTGCGGGAGCAAGGAGTTCGCCGACGAGTTCCGCAGCCTGGTCGGGCGGTTGTTCCGCGGGAACGAGTTGAAGCCGGTGTCGCCCGAACACGCCATCTGGAAGTCGCACTTCCTGGTTCCGCCGACCGAGTTCCCGAAGCTGGAGTGCCTGGACGTGGGCTGTCGCACGGTGCTGGTGTTCAGCCCGGAACCGCTCGCCGGATACTGGGAGGAGACGCGGTTCATGCCGAAGCCGGGGGCGGAGGCGAAGACCCGCGGCGAGAAGGCGTTCCAGTTGGCCGCGAACGTGATCGCCTACGCCACCGGCAAGGAGCCGCCGAAGAACCGGCTGGCCACTCGGAAGTTGGCCGACGACAAGGAGGTGAAGAACCCGCCCCGCGGGTTCGTGCAACCGGTGCAGTTGAAGATCGGCGAGGAACCGCCGGCGAAGGCGGCCATGCGGAACCTGATGAGCTACCTGCGGGAGAACGCCAAACTCGACGTGAGCCTGAAGACGGAGGGCCTGCCGCCGTCCGACCCGGAACTGTTCAAGTTCAAGTTCCTCTACATGCACGGCAAGAAGGGGTTCGAGATCGACGACGACGGGATCGAGAACCTGAAAGCCAACTTGCAGAGCGGCGGGGTGCTGCTGGCCGACGCCTGCTGCGGGAGTGAGAAGTTCGACAAGGCGTTCCGACAGTTCGCGGAGAAGGCGTTCCCCGACTCGAAGCTGCAAGAGATCCCGCTTGACGACCCGCTCTACTCGGAGAAGCTGAACGGCAAGAAGATCGACATTGTGGAGCGGCGGGAGAAGGCGAGCGGGGCGAAGGACGGGAACGACGCCGGCTACGAACGACTGCCGCCGAAGTTAGAAGGCATCAAGATCGACGGGCGGTGGGTGGTCATTTACAGCATGTACGACATCGGGTGTGCGCTGGAGAACCACAAATCGACCGACTGCCTGGGGCACAACCCGGACAGCGCGCGGAAGTTGGCCGCGGCCGCGGTGCTGTATTCGCTGAAACGCTGACAGGCGAGCCGTGGGGCGGGATGGGGCGGCGGGGGTGTTTAAAAACGC
>JANNDF010000361.1:0-2486 GCA_031387445.1 Planctomycetia bacterium | reverse complement strand
CCCGCCCGCTCTGGACTGCGGGCGGGCCGCCCGCGCTCCCGGTCGTCGCCTGCGCCGTCAGCGTGATCCGCAGCACCTGCGGGTAGGTGCCGATGCGTGTCACCTCGCGGCCGCTCATGCCGCGGCCGACGGCCATCACCGTCCGCCCGTTCTCGAACACGCCCTGGTCGAACCGTCGGCCGTAGATGCTCGGCACGAAGATCGACCCGATGATCGGCACGCGGATGCCGCCGCCGTGGACGTGCCCCGCGATCACCAAGTCCACGCTCTTCGCGCACGCCCAGTAGAAGTTGTCGGGCGTGTGGCTGAGGCACAGGCGGAAGCCGGCGACCGGGGCACCCATCAGCGAGGTCGGCGGGGTGAACCACGGCCCCTCGTGCCCGATCATCACCACCGGCACGCCGCGAACCGGGATCGTCTTCCACCCGTTACCCAGCACGGTCAGCCCCACCGCCTTCAACTCCTCCCTCACGCGGTCGGGGTCGTGGTGCAGGTCGTGGTTGCCCAGGATGGCGATACCGGCGTCGTTCCACTTCAGCTTGCCCAGCAGCGGGCGAATCCACTCGTGGTGCGTGTCGGTGTCCACGTAGTCGCCGACGTAGGCGAGGACGTCCGGTTGCGGTTGAGCGGCGAGGTGGTCGAAGAGGGCGTCGTACCAGGCCCGCGACGGCGTGCCGTGGAAGTGCAAATCCGAAATCACGAGCACCGTCAGCCCTTCGAGTTGTGCGGGTAACCACCTCATCCGCAACTTCAACTCCGTGAACTCGACCTTCAGTGCGTTGTTGAACGGCAGCCTGGCCGCCAGCGAGAACTTGCCGTCGCCGATCGCAGTCCGGCCGACCTTCGCCCCGAAGTCGATCACCTCGGACGATTCATCGACCACCGCTTCCGGCTTCCGTCGCAGCATCCGGTAGATGGTGAAGCCTGGCAGCACCACCCCGCCGAACACCACGCACACGCCGGCGTACCGCACCGCCCACGTCGCCCACTCGTCGGCGAAATCCACGCCGGTGTCGGTCTCCTTCACGCGGATGATAAGCGCCAGCAACGGGAACGCGAGGATGAGCAGTCCGGTGAACAGCCGCCACAACTTCAGGAACACTTTCGGCAGCGGGCGGCCGTACAGGTGGCTGAGGATCGCCGTCCAGATGGCGGCGTGGCCGACCCAGGCGACGAGGAACGGCAGTAGGAGGTGGGTGGGCATACTCTTGATCGTGTTGGCGAGCGGGGGGCGTCAGCCCCCTGGTTCCGAAAGCACCAGTGGGCTGACGCCCCCCAGCTCGCCCCGAAATACGGTCACACCTTCCCTTTCGCCCGCAGTCGCTTCCACCGGTTGGTCGGCTCCACGTGCCCTTCGGTCACCATCACCAGGTTGTCCACGAACTGCTGCGTGCAGTTCTCCCAACTGTACTTCTTCGCCTCTTCGATGCAGTCGTCTCGTTTGCCGGTGGCCAGCGCCGTCGTGATCGCCTTCGCCAAATCGTCGTCGCACGCCCCCAACTCCGGGCGGGTGATGATGTCCACCGGCCCCGTCGCCGGGAACGCGGCCACCGGCACCCCACACGCCAGTGCCTCGATCACCACCAGCCCGAACGTGTCGGTCAGGCTTGGGAAGACGAACAGGTCGGCCTGGGCGTACTGCTCGGCCAGTGTCTCGCCGCTCAGGTAGCCGAGGAACTTGGCTGCCGGGTACTTCGCCTGGAGCGGCATTCGGGCCGGCCCGTCGCCGACGATCACCTTCGTGCCCGGCGTGTCCAGCTTCAGGAACGCTTCGATGTTCTTCTCGTTCGACACCCGCCCGACGTACAGCAGCACCGGCCCCGGCCACGGCGCCGCCTGCTTCGGCCGCGGGCGGAACAGCTTCGAGTCCACCCCGCGGCTCCAGCGGGCGTGCAGGCCGTTGAACCCCCGCCGCTTCAGGTCGGCTTCCAGGCTGGGGGTGGCGGTCATCATCGGGTCGGCGGCCCCGTGGAACCACCGCAGGAACGGGTACGTCCAGGATTCCGGGATGAACGCCAGCCGCCGCAGGTACTCCGGGAACTTGGTGTGGTAGCTGGTGCTGAACGCCCAGTTGCGGTTGCGGCAGAACTGCCGCACGGCCAACCCCAGCGGCCCTTCGGTGGTGATGTGGACGTGGTCCGGTTGGAACTTCAGGATCCGCTTGGACAGCGGGCCGGTGCGGGGGAAGCAGAGGCGGATTTCCGGGTAGAACGGCACGCCCACGGACAGCAGGCCGGACGGCTCGACGACATCGACCACGTGCCCCATCGCCCGCAGCGTCTGGGCGGTCATGTCGATGGTGCGGACGACGCCGTTCACCAGCGGGTACCAGGCGTCGGTCGCCAGAATGATCCGGGCCATTTGGGGAGGGCAGCGAGAGGGGAGCGGCGAAAGATGTGTTGTATGAAACACAATCGGGGCGGGGAGCGTAGGCGAACGAGGCGAGCCGAGCGGCGTGAGCCGCCGGGTGGCAGTTCAACCACCCG
>JANNDF010000982.1:0-1020 GCA_031387445.1 Planctomycetia bacterium | reverse complement strand
ATCGTCTGGGAAGCGTTGCCGTTCATTATCCTCGGCGCCATCATCGCCGGCATCCTGGAGGAAATGCTCCCGCAGCAGGCCCTCAGCAAGATGCTGCCCAAGCACTTCATTCCCGCGGTGCTGATCGGCGGGGCGCTCGGGTTGATCTTCCCCATGTGCGAGTGCGGCATCGTGGTGGTGATGCGGCGGCTACTCAAGAAAGGGCTGCCGCTGTCGAGTTGCGTGGCGTACATGCTCGCGGGGCCAATCCTGAACCCGATTGTGCTCGGGAGTACCGCGGTCGCATTCTTCCCGCATGGGCAGGAAGTCGGGTGGACGGTGTTACTCGGCCGTGCAGGGCTGGGGTATCTGGTGGCGTGCATCACCGGGCTGGTGGTTCACTTCGCGGCGACCAAGTGGGGCACGGGGGCCCTGCTCACCCCCACCGCCCTCCCCCCTGCCCCGCCGAAAAGCGGTCTGTCGTTGGGTATGGTGGACGCCCCCGCTGCCCCGGAGCCGAAGAAGCCGTGGAGCCAGCGGATTTCGAACATCACCTCCACCGCCCTGAACGACTTCGTGGACATCACCGTCTTCCTCATCATCGGTGCGTTGTTGTCGGCACTGATCAAGTCCGACCCGAACCTCATCGCCAACGTCGAGGCGATGTCCCGAGACAACCCGCTTCTGGCCGTGCCGCTGCTCATGCTGCTGGCCTTCGTCCTCTGCCTGTGCAGTGAAGCGGACGCCTTCCTGGCGGCCAGTTTCACCACGATGAGCATCTCGGCCAAGCTCGCCTTCCTGGTGTTCGGGCCGATGCTCGACATCAAACTGCTGCTCATGTACACGCGGGTGTTCCGCCCCCGGTTGATCGCCGTCATCATCAGTTGCGTGGCGGTGCAGGTGTGTGCGTACACGCTGCTCCTCCACTACCCGCTGCTGGGGGTGAAATCGCAACCGCTCTCCGTGCAGGGGGCAATCCCACCTACCTCCCCGCCGACCACGCCCGCGCCCGACGCCACCCCAACCACGCAGAAGTGACTT
>JANNDF010000359.1:0-2989 GCA_031387445.1 Planctomycetia bacterium | reverse complement strand
GGGGTGGTTGACTCCCCCGCGGGCGGCGAAACTCGAAACCCACTCGTCGAACGGCACGATCCGCAAGTCGTCCGCCGCGTTCCCGTCGGTGAACCGTTGGACGTAGATCAGCCCTTGCAACGCATCCGCGATCACGTCCACCGTTCCGGGCACTTCGGCGGCCATCGCTCGAAATGTCGGCACCGCCACGAGCGAACAACCCACCGCGTAGGCGAGCGTCTTGGCGGCGGTGATGCCCACCCGCAGGCCGGTGTAGCTGCCCGGCCCGATGCCCACCGCCACCCCGGCGAGCGAGTTCGGTGCGATGCCGTGTCCGGTGAGGAGCTCGCCGATGGTCGGCAGGAGCAGGCGGTTGTTCTGCCGACCGCCGCCCAGGTCGGCGGAGTCCAGCAGCACGCCGTCGCGGGCCACCCCCACCCGCGACCGGCCGGACGTTTCCAGGATCAGCCAGCCGGCCATGCTCGCCCTCGCCCTGTTGTCTTCGCGTCCCCCCGATACGATAACCGGATACGGTTTTCGTACCACCCCCCGCCACGCGGCCGAGACTCCGCTCCGATGAAGCGTTATTCCGTTGGCAACCTGATTCTGTTCGCCGTGCTGGCGGTCGCCATCCTCGGCGGGTGGTGGCTGGTCGAGACGTACCTGCTCCCGAAACCGCCCGCCCCGCCCCCGCCGGAGCCGCCCAAGCCGATGCGGGAGGCGGTGCTGGCCCTGGCCGGCGGCGGCGTCGCCGGGTCACCGGAGTTGGCCCAGTGGCCGACCCGCTTCCGGCCCGAGGTGCCCAAAGGAGACAAGCCGGTCGAGCCGCCCAAGCCGGTCGAGCCGTCGGACCCGCACCGGCTGCTCGCCCTGAGCGGGGAGAAGTACAACCTGAAAGTGCTGCTGACGAACAAGGGGGGCGGGGTGCAGCAGGTGGCGCTGCCGGCGTTCGACCAGGCGTCGCGGGTGGGCGGCACGGCGAAGGACGAGAACGGCAAGCCGTACCCGATGGAACTGGTGCCCGGCTACTACCGCCAGCTCGACCGCACCACGGTGAAGGCGGACGGCCCGCACGTGCCACTGACCGCCGGCGAAGTGCCCAAGGAGGTGCGGTTGGCCCCGGCGTCGTACACCCTGACGCACTACGACGCCAAGCCGGGCGGCGGCATCGACCGCCCGTCGGCCGACCTGACGAACCGCAAGTGGGCGGTGGTGAGCGAGAAGGCGGGCACCGACGAGACGCCGGGCGAAGTGGTGTTCGAGACCACCCTGGGCGAACCGTTCTTCACTCGGGTCCGCAAGACGTTCACCCTGGGCAAGCTGGACTTCCACGTGCGGATGAAGCTGGAGTTCTTCGCCGCCGAGGGCCGCACGGACAAGTCGCCCGACCTGCACTACCAGATCGCCGGCCCGCGGAACGTGCCGATCGAGGGCGAGTGGTACTCGGGCGTCCACCGGAACGCCCTCGTCGGGTGCAAGTCGGCGAACGGGTCGGCCTACCGGGCGATCGTGGACGCCGCCCACATCGTCACCGAACACGGCAGCGACAAGTACTCGGCCAACTCGAGCACGGTGCCCGGCGACTTCACCTTCACCGCGGTGGTGAACCAGTTCTTCGCCGCCGCCCTGTGCATCGACCCGGAGCAACCGGACGACGTGCGGAAGGGCATGTGGGAGTACGTGCGGGCCACCCGCGAGTGGAACGAGACCGACCGCGGGTTCGCCGACGAGGACCCGCGGCAGGAGTTCTACGCCGACAAGCCGCAGTTGGGCGACATCACCGTGCGGGCGGTGTCCAAGGCGGTTCGCCCGACCGCCACCGGCACCGAACACCGCTACTGGCTGTACCACGGGCCGACCAAGGTGCGGCAGCTCAAGAGCCTGCACCTGCTGGACAAGGACCACCAGGGGTTCACCGCCGACGCGGAGACGGTGGACGGCAAGTACCTGGGCGACCTGGGGCTAAACGTGATCACCGACGCCCCGACGCCGAACTGGTTCGGCGGCATCACCGGCAGCATCGGCTGGACCGGCCTGGTGGTGTGGTTCACCAACCGCATGCACGACGTCCTCGGGTGGCTGCACGGGGTGGTGCCGGTGTGGGGGCTGAACATCCTCATGCTGACCGTCATGGTGCGGCTGCTGCTCATGATCCCCAGCCGCCGCCAGCAGGCCGGCATGCTGAAGATGCAGGAGAAGATGGCGGCCATGAAGCCGGAGCTGGTGAAGCTGCAGGAGCAGTTCAAGAGCGACCCGCAGCGGCTGAACCAGGAGAAGACGAAGCTGATGCTCAAACACGGGGTGAACCCGCTCACCAGCATGGGTGGGTGCGTGCTCATGTTCGCCCAGATGCCGGTGTTCCTCGGCCTGTACTACTGCCTGCAGGAGTCCATCTTCTTCCGCCTGGACAACTTCCTGTGGGTGCAGAACCTGGCCGCCCCGGACATGGTGTTGACCGCCGACTGGGCCGAGAAGATCCCGTTCATCAGCGAGGCCAAAGAGATCGGGCACTCGTGGTACCTGGGGCCGTTCGTCAACATCCTGCCGGTGGTGGCGGTCGCGCTCATGTACCTGAACTTCAAGGTGTCGAGTCCGCCGCCGACGGACGAGCAGCAGGAGATGTCGCAGAAGACGATGAAGTTCATGATGATCTTCATGGGGGTGTTCTTCTACAAGATGGCCGCCGGCCTGTGCGTGTACTTCATCTGCAGCACCCTGTGGGGGCTGACCGAGCGGTGGCTGCTGAAGCGGAAGCGGAAGAAGCTGGAGGAGGCGGCCGCCGCGGGCGGCGGCATCCCCCCAGGGCCGACGCTCACCACCACCCTCAAGCCGACCGCCCCGGCCGCCCCGCCCAAGCCGCCGGGCTTCCTGGCGAAGGTGAAGCAGGGGCTGCTCGACAAGCTGGAGGAGGCGCAGAAGCAGGCCGAAGCGAAGGGGCAGACGATCGTCAACAACCCGCAGCAGAAGCCGCCGCAGGGCGGCCCGCCGAACCCCGGCGTGAACGGCACCG
>JANNDF010000846.1:0-2563 GCA_031387445.1 Planctomycetia bacterium | reverse complement strand
GTCCCGGCGGTCGGCCGGGGTGAGGTGGAGACGGTTCATCGGTCGGCCCACGCCGAGATACGGGGCGGGCGACACTGGTTACTTTAGCCGTGGCACAATCCGACCGACCGACGCTTCCGCCTTAGCCGGGAGGTATCTAGGGCGTCGGGCAGCAGATCGGACAGGTCGGCACCGGCGGAGCGGACGGCCAGTCGTTCGAGCACGCCGCGGAGGTACGACCACGGATTCAGACGGTGTCGAGTCGCGCTGGCGCAGACGCTCAGCAGCACGGCGGCCGTCTTCAACCCGCCGTCGCCGCCCACGTGCAGCCAGTTGGACCGGCCGATTGCCAGCGGACGGATAGCGCGTTCGGCCGCCCCGTTGTCAATGGCGAACCTCGCGTCGTCGAGGTATCGAACCAAACTCGCCCACTGGTTCCGGGTCTACCCGACGGCCTGACCGAACAGGCTCTTCGGCGTGGCGGATCGGTGGTGTTCTTCGAGCCAGTCGGCGAACGCGGCGAGGGTCGGCCCGGCCCGCGTCTGTCGCACCCGCACCACATCGGCGTCGGTAAACGTGCTGCCGACCCTCTCCCGTTCGACCTTGATGTCCCGCTCCACGCCGTACAGGGTGCGGACGAAGGCGAGCGCCTCGACCGCCCGCGGGTCGGTCGGCTCGGCGTCCACGAAGTACCGCCGGGCGTGCATCCAACACCCCAAGTGCCGGACGTTGTCGTGGACGGCGTTGTACCCGTCGTAGGCGTCGGCGTGGACGAACCAGCGGTAGCCGGCGAGGAACCGCTGCGGGAACTCCTGCCGGCGGCCGGCGGTCAGGTCGAACAGGGTGACCTCGCGTGGCACTGGGCCATGATTCGGCAGCACCGGTACATGTACTGGGTGTCGCGACCGGATGGTGATTCGCACATGCCCGAGGCGTATCGGCCGGAGGCCGAGCGGCAGCACACCCAACCGACGGGGTGAATTCCATCGACACCTGCTACCGCTCAGGGTTGTAACATCCACGATGGGGTGCCAGATCGGATCGCGGCGGAGGTGATGCTCAGGAGGGATGACCGCCCAGTGCCTCAACCGGCGGACGTGCCCGGTGGAGGCCGGCGAGACGGCCATGTTCCACGCCCCCGCCGACGGCGAACGAGGTGTTCGGGGTGACCCAATCGGGGGCGGCACACCTGCCGACTCGCGAGGGCCGAAAGGGCCCACCGCGAACGGGAAGGCCGCCACCCCAACGGTGCGGTCGGCGTGCTCCCGTGGGACGTCCGGCGTCGTCGAGCGATCAGGTTGTCGCCCGCACGTTGTGGGCGAGCGGGTGTCAGCCCACCAATTGGAGAGTGGCGGACGAGGGGAGCAGGGTTTCGTGGAACGCGAGAACCAGGTCCGGGTCCAGCCCGCCGCTGGCGGCCTCCTCATCCAGCACTTGCAGGCAGCGGGCGAGCGACATGGCCGGGCGGTACGGACGGGTGCTGGCGAGTGCGTCGTACACATCCGCCACCGACAGCACGCGGACGACCGGCGGTATGTCATCCCCGGACAGCCCGTCCGGATAGCCGCGGCCGTCCGGCCGCTCGTGGTGCCAGCGGACGAGTGGGATGACATCGCGGAGTGAGTGGAGCGGTTCGAGGATCCGCGCCCCCTCGGCCGGGTGCCGCTTCACCTGCGCGTACTCTTCGGCCGTCAGCCGGCCGGGTTTGTCCAGCACGGCGTCCGGCAGGCCGATCTTCCCCACGTCGTGCAGCGGCCCGCCCCGGCGGAGCAGTTGCAGGTCGCCCTCGCCGAGCCCGGCCCGCCCGCCCAACCGCAGGGCGTACGCGGTCACCCGTTCCGAGTGGCCGTGCGTGTGCGGGCTTTTCGCCTCCATCACCCGCGCCAGCGCGGCCACCACCGACTCGGCCGGGTCGAGTTGCCCGACTAACTCCTTGTGCCGCAACAGCGCCCGGCAGCGAGCGAGCACCTCCCGCGGCTGGAACGGCTTGCTCACGAACGCGTCGGCCCCGCACTCCCATGACCGCGTGCGGGCCGTCAGCGGGTCGTCTCCGGTCAAGATGAGGACCGGCACCAGGCGGGTGAGCGGGGACTCCTTCAACCGCCGGCACACCTCGAACCCACCGGGCCGGGGCATGTCCAGGTCGAGGACGATCAGGTCGGGCAGGCATTCGGCGACGCGGGCGAGCGCCTCCTCCCCGTCGGCCGCGGAGACGATGCGATGGCCTTCCGGCCGCAGGACGCTTTCCAGGAAGTCGATCACTCGCGGATCGTCATCCGCGATCAGAACCGACTTCGATTGTCTTTCAACGGAAACCATGAGTAGCACCGCTCCGCGTTGCGTGTGTTCCAACTCTTCCGCACTCGCCGCCCTTTTGTCCACCTTCCCCGGACGAGAACCGTTGCCGGCCCTTGGCTCGCCGACACTCGGAGTCTGGACCCAGTTTAGAGCGGTTCCCGTGATGGTGTAGCGTCCGGGTAGCCACAACTGCGGAAGTAGTTGCGGCATTCCTGCGGCGTGAAGGTGTCGGTCAACTGCCCGAGCAACTCCTCCACCTCCGGGATTGTCCGCTTGGCCGCCGCCC
>JANNDF010000844.1:0-27644 GCA_031387445.1 Planctomycetia bacterium | reverse complement strand
CTCCAGGCTGTGGCACACGCACGTCAGGTGGCTCACCGCGGTCAGGTCCGTCTCCTTCTGAATCCGCACGATCAGGTCGTGGGTGCGGTCGCGGGTGGTCCCGCCGGCGCCATACGTGACGGACACGAACGACGGCTTCAGCTCCTGCAACTGGGCGATGGTGTGGAACAGTTCGTTCGACGCCGCGTCCGTCTTCGGCGGGAAGAACTCGAAGCTGAACGTGGTGCGGTCGCGGGCCAGGATGTCGCGGATGTGCATGAGGATCTCTTCAATGGACTCCGCACCCTCCGGGTGCGGTATTTCAGCACCGCACCCGGAGGGTGCGGAGTACTTTCAGCGGGTTGCCGGCAGAAGCAGCGGGATGCGGAACGCATCCGTTCCCTCTCGCACGCTCACCGTCGTCCGCACACCGTCGGCCCGCTGCGGCAGCGGGTTCGGCCCGACCGTTTCCATCGTCGGCTCGCGGAGCAACGCCTCGAACCGGTACGCCGGGGTGCGGGCCTCGCCCCACCGCAGAGTGTAACCCCCGTCCTGATCGGTCAGCGTGACGGTCGCGGTGAACTCCTCTCCGGGAACGTACCGGATCGGGCCGTCCGGCGGGCTGAATTCGAGGGTTGTGGTGGTCGCATCCACCCGCGGGCGGCTGGCCACGAACGTGTACGTCCGCCGGCTGTCGCCGCCCCCCATCCGGAGCACCAGATCACCCGCCTTCTGCACCGCGTTCACCCGCACGGCGTTCGGCAGTTTCAGCGACAGCTTCGTCGGCTCCCAGCGGAACTCCGTCTGTTTCACGAATGCGGCCAGGTGCGTCACCGGGTCCTCATCCGGTCGGTCGGGTTCGGCCCAGCCCACCAACAGCCGCAGCAGTTCGCCCCACGCCGCCATTTCGGGTTTCGCCAACAGCCCGTTCAGGCCGGCCAACTTCGCCCACTCGCCGTTCGTGGCCACCGGGTCGTTCGCCACCAGCCGCCGCACCTGATCGACCCCGTTCGCCGCCGCCGTCCTCAACCGCTGACCGAGCACCTCTTGCAACGGGCCGGGGATACCAGTGACGGCCCACCGGGCATTGCCGTCCAGCGCCCGCGGGTAGCGGTCCCGCAGTTTCGCAAGTCGGTCGGTCGCCAGCAAGAGCGACTGGCCCGCATCGGCCGGGGTGGGCAGCACCAGCACCGCGTCGACAGATTGGGGGCTGGTCGTCAGCCCGACCGCGTCGGCCAGGTCACGCACGTCGGCCAACCGGATCGCCGCCTGTCGCCACTCGGCTGCCGCCGCCGCTGAACGCTCGTACTTGTACGCCGCCTCCCAGGTGAGCGGCTCTCCGCGGGGCAACGGCACCGCCGGCGAGCCGTCGAGCGGTCGGTCCGACGGGTGCGGCGGTTGCCGCGACACGGCTTCGCCCACCGCCGCCCGCCACCCGGCCGGCGACCACCGTTCCGACGGCACGGCTGCCCCTTGCAATTCGGTCAGGCGTGCGAGTTGAGCGGTGTACCAGGCGTGAACCTCCCGCTCGGCGTCGGTCAGCCGCTTCAGGTCGCCCCGCCACTTCGCCGCCAGTCGCACCACTTCGGTCTGCTCCCAGGCGGTGGCGTACTCGGGTGGCGGGGTCAGTCGTTCCGCGAGCGCCTGCTCCAGTTCCGTCCGCTCGCCGGCGGTGCGCACGTCGGCGGGGGAGAACTGCGGCGGGTCGAACCGCTTGCGGTACACCTCGTATTCGCCGAACTGGCGGAGTTCATCTTCCACATACCGCTGAAGCTCGGCCGGCAGGAGGTCGAACACGGGCGACTCGCGGGCCGCCCTCAACTCCTTCTGGTTCCGCTCGAACCGCTCGTCGGAGAGCCGCTGCACGGGCGGGCCGAACGTCTCGCGCATCCGCTTGACGCGGGCGACGAGAGCGTCGACGGCGGGCGGTTCGTGGCTCGCCGACAAGTACACCAGCGTGAACAGCATGACCGACAGCAGGCCGACGGCGATGCCGGCCGTCCAGCTCAGTCGCTTCCGCGACCGGGTCGAGCGGTCGTGATGGTCGCGGGCGGCCTGCATGACCGTCGAGTGCAGTTCATCGATGCCGAACCCGCCGGTGGTGTCGGTCACCCCGCCTAAAACGTCCGGCCAACTGGTGGCGGTCGCCGTCACGGCCAGTTCGGTACTGCCGAACGCCAGGAACGGCCCGCCGGTGTCTTCGAACCAGGAGCGGAAGCGGCCTTCAAGCTTGGTCAGTTCGTCTTGCACCCGTGCCTGCCAGTCGGCGAACGCTTCGCCGCGGCGGGCCAGTTCGTCGCACTTGCCCAGCACCAGGAACACCGGCAGCCCGCCCACCTCGCGGTCGGCCGTCCGCTGGTCGCGGAGCACTTTCAGGAAGGTGTCCAGTTGGGCGAACACCTCGTCCACTTGCTCGGCCTTCCAGGTGGCGTCGATCACCACCACAAGGGCGTCGGTGCTACGGACGGAGTGGGCCAGTTCGGAGCGGGCCTTCTGACGGCGG
This sequence comes from Planctomycetia bacterium, assembly GCA_031387445.1. Lineage (GTDB taxonomy): Bacteria > Planctomycetota > Planctomycetia > Gemmatales > Gemmataceae > JALHQU01. Next base: position 25,162 of record JANNDF010000844.1, on the reverse strand, counting down.
AGCAGGTCGGCGTCGGCGAGCAGTTTTTGGGCGGCGATGCCGTCGCAGTCGATGAATTCGACATCGCCCGTGACGACCCGCTCGCCGGGCAAATCGACCGCCAACCGCCGACGGACCACACTGCTCGGCCCGGTGGGGGCGTCGGCCGGCACGAGCGGTACGGTGTCGTCGGCCTGCGAACTGGCGACGGCGGCCATGGCGTCGAACAGCTTCGACTTGCCCGAGCGGGGCGGGCCGAAGAAGACCACGCGGAGCGGGTGCGACATTCGAACTGGCGGGCGGGTACTCACACGGGAGTTGTACGGGCGGGGGGGAAAGTTGAGAACCTCACCCCGCGGCCCCTGTCCGAAGCCGAGCACGGGCCGAGGGGCTCAGGTCTTCCTCAAGACACCGCCCGCTTGCGGCCCTCACGTCGCCAGGGCTACTCAGAGATCGGGTTTGTGTCGGGTGGGTCCAGCGAGTGGGGTGCTCGCTGGATCCACCCGACCCAGCCGCCCCATCCCACTTCCCTGCATCGTCCTGGGGGCGCGGGCACCTGTTCGGCGACGAAATCGAGGGGTGAGTGGAAGATAAATTCCGCCTCATCCCTCCTACCGGCACAAAGTCTACAGCCTACCTAATCCGATAGATGAGCGTGGGCCGCCCGCGTGACGGCCGGAGTTTCCATTGCATCAGACTCCCGCGGGACAGGCGATCATGCCACCACTCGGAATGCGGTCGACGGTCTGGCTGGTGGTGGCCGGCGTGGTGGCCCTGGTTGGCTGCCACTCAGCGCCGCATGCGCCCGACCGCGGCACCGTGTCCGCCGACCTGACACTCCGGACGGGGTACACCGTCCCCACCTGTCCCGTGCCGGGCGAGATCACCCTGCCGCCTGCGGCGTCGTTCGACGACGGCCTGACTGAAGACGAGGCGGTGGCCGTCGCCCTGTGGAACAACGCCGCCTTCCAGGAACTTCTGACCGATCTCGGCCTCACCCGCGGAGACCTGATCCAGGCCGGGTTGTTGCCGAATCCCGAATTCCAGTTCACGTTCGCCATCCCGGACCGGCCGTTCCGTTACGCGTTCGACTTCGCGATTGAATCCCTCTGGCTCCGCCCCATCCGGGTGAAGGCGGCGGCGGGCGAGGCCGACCGCACCGCGTCCCGGCTCGCCCAGGCCGGGTTGGACCTGATGCGGGACACCCGCCAGGCCTACGCCGACGTGGTGTTGGCGAACGAGCGGGTGCGGGTCGCCGGTGAGGGGGTGACGTTCCGCGGCAAGATCGCGGAACTGGCGGCGGCCCGGCAGAAGGCCGGCGACATCTCCCCGCAGGAGGCCGCGACCGCCAAAATCGACGCCCTTCAGGCCGAGCAGGACGCCGCCCGCGTCGGGTACGATGTGCCGGTGCTGGCCGAACGGTTGCGGAACCTGATGGGCGTCGGCCGGTACCGCGGGCCGCTCCGCCTCGACCCGTCGCCCGCCCCCCCGTGCGGCACGTTTGACGTGGACGCCCTCACCGCCGACGCTCTCGCCACTCGCCCGGACGCCATGGCCGCGACCCAGGCGGTGGCCGCCGCCCAGGAGCGGGTACGGATCGCCAAACTCGGCTGGGTTCGGGTCCTGGGCATCGGGGACGCCACCAGCGGGCGACGGAACGGGAACGAACTCGGCCCAGGCCTGCGGGTGACAATCCCGCTGTTCAACCGCAACGAGGGGGGCATCGCCCGCGCCGAGGCCGAACTGGAGCGGGCGGTGCGGAACCGACAGACGGTGGCGAACCAGATCGTTCTGGACGTGCAGCGGGCGTACCAGCAGTACCAGCAGGCGTGCGCCGAGCGGGAGGTGCTGCTCACGAAGGTGCGGCCGGAGGTGGACGAGAACGTCCGCCGGGCGCAGGCGGCGTATCGTGAGGGGAACGTGCCGTACCAGATCGCCCTGGAGACCACCCGGCAGTTGCTCGACAGCCTGCTCCGCGAGGCGGTACTGACGGGCGACCTGCGGCGGGCGTGGGCCGAACTGGAGCGGAGCGCCGGCAGGCGGCTGACACCGCTGGCGGCAACGGCCACTCGTTCAACCCCGGCCCCAGCGGTTCCGTCACCGCCACCGCCGGTCACGCCGGCTTCGGCGGTGTCGGTGGTACCATCGGTACCCCCGATGGCCAGCCCGCCGCAGGTGCCAACGGGCGGGTCGAAGTTCTATCCCAGGCTCCCGACCGTCGCTCCGAGGGCGCAATGAAGCTCGTTCAGCGGATCGCCGGCGTGGCCCTCACCCTCGCCCTCGCCGCCCTCGTAGGGGCGGCGGCGTGGTGGCTCGTCACACACAAGCCGGACGCGGCAAAGGCGGACAAGCCGCCCGGCCCGGCAACGGTCGAGAAGGTGGTGAAGGAAACGGACCTGAACACCGTCACCCTGAGCGAGAAGGCCGAGGAACGGATCGGGCTGACCGTAGCGGCGGTGGAGAAGAAGGACGTTCGCCGGGTACGGGTGTACGGCGGCGAGGTGACGGTGCCGGTCGGCCGGGCGATCCCGGTCTCCGCCCCACTCGGCGGGACGCTCGAAGCCCCGCCCGGCGGTATGCCGGAGGCGGGCAAGCCCATCCGCAAGGGGGACGTGGTGGTGCAACTCAAGCCGTTGCTCAACCCGGAGGCGAAGATCACCATGTCGGCCAGCCTGGCCAACGCCGAGGGGCAACTGAAGACGTCCGGCGAGCGGGTGAAGAACGCGGAGATCGCCCTCACCCGCGCGAAGAACGCGTTCGCCACCTCGACGGGGAGTAAAGCCCAGGTGGAGCTGGCGCAGGGGACCTACGACGAAGCCCAGGAGGGCTACGAGGCGGCCAAGCTGAACCGGGAAGTTCTGGCCAAGGCGCTCGGCGAACTCGGCAAGGGCACGGCCGCGGCCATCCCCATCACCTCCCCGCGGTCCGGCCTCCTGCGGGTGGTGTCCGCCCTGCCCGACCAGACGGTCCCGAGCGGGGCGGCCCTGTTCGAGGTGGCCGACCTGTCGGTCGTCTGGGTGCGGGTGCCACTGCCGGTGGGCGATGTGGACGGACTCGACCGTACCGCCGACGCTCAGGTGGGCCGGCTGTCCGCCCCGGCCACGAAGGTTTCCTCGTTCGCCAAGCCGATCCCCGCCCCCCCGTCCGCCAACCCGCTCGCCGGGACGGTCGATGCGTTCTACGAGGTGCTGAACGCCGACGGCAAGCTGTCGCCCGGCCAGCGGCTCGGCGTCACGATCCCCCGCGGCGACTCGTCAGCCAGCCGGACGGTGCCGTGGTCGGCGGTCGTGTTCGACGTGCACGGCGGGACGTGGGTGTACGAGCGGGTCGCTTCCCACACCTACGCCCGCCGGCGGGCGCCGGTGGCGTACACCGCGGGCAGCGACGCCGTGCTGAAGGACGAGAACCTGAAGGAACTGGCGGCCGGGGCGATGGTGGTGACGAAGGGGGTGGAGGAACTGTGGGGCGCGGAGACCGGGTTCATCAAGTATTGACGCTGTCTCGGAGCCGACATGGGAGACGACCTCACTGAAAAGATCATCGGGGCGGCAATCGAGGTCCACCGGGTACTCGGGCCTGGGCTGCTCGAATCGATCTACGAGGAAGCTCTCTGGATCGAGTTGCAACTCCGCGGGCTGCACGTCGAACGGCAGAAGGAACTCGACGTGGTCTACAAGGGCCACACGATCAAGGGGTTGCGAATCGATCTGCTCGTCGGGGGCGAGGTGATCGTCGAACTCAAGTCTGTGAGCAAACTCCCGGACGTGGCGACGGCCCAAGTGCTTTCGTACTTGAAAGCCACCGGCCTCAAGTGGGCGCTGTTGATCAACTTCGGCCTGCCGAGACTGGTTGACGGAATCAAACGGCTCTCGCTTTGAGAGTTCAGAATTGTTCGCCACAGAGATCACAGAGGACACAGAGAGAAAGGCGGGAAGACATCGAGTGTCTGTGTTCTGTGTGGCGACCAGTCTTCCGAACTCCCACACGCCGAGATGAGTTTTTGCACTTGCGGGCACAGCAACCGCCGAGATCCTTGCCCGCTTTTCTCCGTGCTCTCTGTGTCCTCTGTGGCAAACATTCTTCCGCACTCCCGCCCGCCGCTCCCAGGTGAACACCATGCTCAGCCGGCTGATCTCCGCGAGCGTCCGCGGGCGGGTGGTGGTGCTCGCCCTGTGCGGGCTGCTCGTCGCCTACGGGTTCTACTCCGTCCGCACCGCCCCGCTCGACGTGTTCCCCGAGTTCGCCCCGCCGAAGGTGGAGGTGCAGACCGAGGCCCCCGGCCTGTCCACCGAGGAGGTCGAAAGTCTCATCAGCGTGCCGCTGGAGAACGCGCTCAACGGCACCCCCGGCGTGAAGACCATCCGCTCCAAGTCGGTGCTCGGACTGTCGTCGGTGGTGCTGCTGTTCGAGGAAGGCACCGACATTCACCGGGCGAGGCAGGTGGTGCAGGAGCGGGTGGCGGCGGAAACGCCCCGGTTGCCGGCGGTCGCCCAGCGGCCGGTCATCCTGCAACCGCTGTCGTCCCTCAGCCGGGTGATGAAGATCGGCGTGTCGTCGAAAACGATGAGCCAGCAGGACATGACCGTCCTCACACTCTGGACCATCCGGCCGAAGCTGATGAGCGTGCCGGGGGTGGCGAACGTGGCCATCTGGGGCCAGCGGGACAAGCAGTTCCAGGTGCTCATCGACCCGGACCGGCTGCGGGAGGAGGGGGTGAACCTGGATCAGGTGACGGTCGCCGCCCGCGACGCCACATCCCTCGACTCCGGCGGGTTCGTGGACAAGCCGAATCAGCGACTGGCGGTGCGGCACCGCAGCGACATCCGCACCCCGGACGACCTGGGCCGGACGGTGGTCGCCTTCCGCAACAACACCCCGGTTCGGCTGAGCGAAGTGGCCGACGTGCGGTTCGGTTCGCCCCCGCCCATCGGCGACGCCATCATCGTCGCCAAGCCGAAGGACGGCGAGCCGCCGGCCGAGGGCACTCCGGGGCTGCTACTCATCGTCGAGAAGCAGCCCGAAGCGAATTCGCTCGAAGTGACCCGCAAGTTGGAGGCGGCACTCCAGGAGTTAGAACCGGGGCTGTCCGGGGTGGACGTGGACCCCAGCATCTTCCGCCCGGCCACGTTCGTCGAGCGGGCGGTGAGCAACCTGGCCCACGCCCTGCTCGTCGGGTGCGGGCTGGTGGTGGTCATTCTGGTCGGGTTCCTGTTCGACTGGCGGCGGCCGTTCACCAGCCTGGCCACCGCCCTCATCAGCCTGGCCGCCATCCCCATCTCGCTGGTGGCCGCGGTGGTGGTGCTGACCGCCTGCGGGGTGACGCTGAACACGATGGTCATTGCCGGGCTGGTGATCGCGCTCGGCGAGGTGGTGGACGACGCCATCATCGACGTGGAGAACATCCACAGGCGATTGCGACTGAACCGAGAGGCGGGCAGCCCGCACTCGCCGTTCAGGGTGGTGATCGACGCCTCGAACGAGGTGCGGAGCGCGGTGGTGTTCGCCACCGCCATCGTGGTCATCGTGTTCCTGCCCATCTTCTTCCTCGACGGCATCGCCGGGGCCTTCTTCCGCCCGCTCGCCCTGGCCTACATCCTGGCCATCCTCGCCTCACTCGGCGTCGCCCTCACCGTCACCCCGGCACTCTCGTACATGCTGCTCACTTGGGGCAAAGGGCGGGCGAAGCACACCGACCCGCCCCAGGTGGCCGCGCTCAAGTGGGCGTACCGCGGGGTGCTGCCGCTGCTGCTCCACCGCCCGTGGGCGTCGCTCGGCGTGGTGCTGGCGGCGCTGGTGCTGAGCGGCGCCGCCGCCACCCGCTTCGGGGGCGAGTTCCTGCCGGAGTTTCAAGAGACGGACTTCCTCATGCACTTCGTGTGTAAGCCGGGCACGTCGGTCGAGGAGATGGACCGCATGACGGTGCTGGCCAGCAAGGAGCTACGGGCCATCCCGGAGGTGCGGAACTTCGGCTCGCACATCGGCCGGGCGGAGGTGGCGGACGAGGTGTACGGGCCGAACTTCACCGAACTGTGGATCAGCATCGACGAGCACGCCGACTACCCGGCCACGGTGAAGAAGATCCAGGGGGCGATGGACGGCTACCCCGGCATGTACTGCGACGTGCAGACGTACCTGAAGGAGCGGAGCAAGGAGGTGCTCAGCGGCACCAGCTACAGCATCGTGGTGCGGCTGTTCGGCCCCGACCTGGACGGCCTGCGGTCGAAGGCGAAGGACGTGGAGGCGGTGATGAAGGGCATCGACGGGGTGACCGACCTGAAGGTGGAGTCGCAGGTGGTGGTGCCGCAGATCGAGGTGCGACTGCGGCCGGAGGCGGCCGAGCGGTACGGCCTGACGCCGGGGCACGTGCGGCGGGCGACGACAACCCTGCTTCGCGGCACGAAGGTGGGCGAGGTGTACGAGGGGCAGAAGCGGTTCGACGTGGTGGTGTGGGGGCACGAAGGCTGTCGGGCTGACGTGGCCGCGCTCAGGGAATTGCCCATCGACACCCCGGCCGGGATGCAGGTGCGGCTGGGCGAGGTGGCCGACGTGATGGTGGTGCCGATGGCGAACGAGATCAAACGCGAGGGGGCGTCGCGGCGACTGGACATCACCTGTAACGTGAAGGGCCGCGACCTGAGCGCGGTGGCGGCGGAGGTCGAAGAGAAGGTGAAGGCGGTGCCGTTCGAAGCGGGTATGCACCCGAAGTTCCTGGGCGAGGAAGCCGCCCGGCGGGCGTCGAGCCAGCGGCTCTACCTGCTGGCGGGGTTGGCCCTGCTCGGCGTGGTGCTGGTCATCTACTCCGACTTCCGCTCGTGGCGGCTGACGCTCTTGGTGGCGTTCACCCTGCCGTTCGCACTGGTCGGTGGGCTGGGCGGGGTGGCCCTCACCGGCGGGGTGGTGTCGCTCGGCTCCCTCGTCGGGTTCGTCACCGTGCTGGGCATCGCCGCCCGCAACGGCATCATGCTGGTCAGCCACTACCGCCACCTGGAAGACTCGGAAGGGATGGAGTTCGGCCCGGAGTTGGTCCGCCGCGGTTCGGAGGAACGACTGGCACCGATCCTGATGACCGCACTCGCCACCGGGCTGGCCCTGCTGCCGCTGGTGCTCAGCGGGCAGAAGCCGGGGCACGAGGTGGAGTACCCGTTGGCGGTGGTCATCCTCGGCGGGCTGGTCACGTCGACTCTGTTAAACTTGTTCTTGTTGCCGCCGCTCTACCTTCGCTTCGGCCGCCGCTCCGCCGCCGAGCGTGGGGAGGGCGAGCGGTGACACTGACCAGCCTGCTCACGCGGTTCTCTCGCAGACCTGGGTGTGGTGCTGGTCGCGTTCTCCGTGGCGATTCACCCGCTCGCGTGGACGCACCTGCTACGGCAGGCGCACGAGCGGGCGGCGGCCGACCTGGATACGCTGGTGGCCGCCGCCGAACTCGAACCCGACGGGCTGGAGTGGGACCGGGGCGAACACCCTCTGGTCGGCCCACCGGCGGCAGCCGGCGGTGGGCCGACCAGGCCGGACGTGCGAAGGAACTCCACCCGATCCCTCTGCGCGAGGAACTGTTCCACCTCGCTCGGGTAGCCGGGCAGGCCGTCCTTCGGGCGAAACCCCGTGCCCACGCCGACCAAGTGGATGACGAAATCGCTCCCCTTCACCTTCGCGTCGAGCCGTTCCAGGATGGGCGAATTGGAGTCGGCGAAGTGTTCCTGAACGACGGGTTCGACTCCGGCGGTGGCGAGCTGCTGGCGGTGCAGTTCGCGGTACGCCCGGAACTCGTTCGACACGCACGACAGAAAGACGCGGACCACAATCCCCTCCGCACCGGTAGTACGGGAGTTGTACGAGCGAGCCGGCGGAGGTGGTACACCGGCCCACCGAACGAGCGGCCGGCGCTTGCGGCGGGCTGGGCTTCGAGGTATAGTTTCTCACAACACCTCACGCCCAGAGCTGAGGTGTCCCGCCCCGAAGCACATCCCAATGCCCCATGCTCATCGCTCTCGGTTGCGGCCGTTGCTTGTCGCCGTGTTACTCTTCTTGCCGTCACCGGCGGTTGCGGCAATCACCTGTTCGACAGGCTCCTTCGAATTGGCCGACGCCTTCGCCGGCCGGCAGTTGCTCGTCTCCGATAACGGCCGCGATGTCACCCGCGAGGCGAAGTACTCCACCTCCGACCCGGCCGTGGCGACGGTCGATGCGAAGGGATATGTGATCCCAGCGGGGAGCGGGTCGGCCACGATTCGCGTGAGCTTCGGATCGGACACGCTCGACGTGTCGGTAGTAGTGAAGGGCTTCGGCAACACCGGCCGCGGCGTGGACTTCCGCACCGAAGTGATGCCGCTGTTGAGCAAGCACGGGTGCAACGCCGGCGGGTGTCACGGGAAGGCGAGCGGGCAGAACGGGTTCAAGCTGTCGCTCTTCGGGTTCGACACCAAGTTCGACTACGACGCCATCGTGAAGGAAGGGCGCGGCCGGCGGCTGTTCCCCGCCGACCCGGACGCCAGCCTGTTTCTCCAGAAAGGGTCCGGGCAGGTGCCGCACGGCGGTGGGAACAGGTTGCCGGCCGGCACCGCCGACTACCGGGTGATTCAACGGTGGATTGCAGCCGGTGCCCCGCCCTCAGCGCCAGAGGTGCCGACGGTCAAGAAACTCCGGGTGCTGCCGGCCGACGCCGTGTTCAAGCCCGGCCAAGTGCAACAACTCGCGGTCGTCGCCGACTACTCCGACGGCACGTCCCGCGACGTGACCCGTCAGGCGGAGTTCTTCAGCAACCTGGAGCCGGTGGCGGCGGCCGACGGCGACGCGCTGGTGACGGCCGGCCGGGAGCGGGGCGAGGCGGCGGTCATGGCCCGGCACATGGGGTTCGTCGCGGTGTTCAAGGCGATCGTCCCGCACGGCCCGCCGCTCACGGACATCCCCGGCTTCAAGCCGCTCAACAAGGTCGATGAGCTGGCGGTGGCGAAGTGGAAGAAGCTCGGCCTGAAACCGTCGCCGGGGTGTGACGACTCGACTTACATCCGCCGCGTGACCATCGACCTTTGCGGCCGTCTGCCGACGGTCGCGGAGGTGAAGGCGTTTGCAGACGACAAGGCGGCGGACAAGCGGGCGAAGGTGATCGACAAGCTGCTCGACTCGGCCGACTACCCGGCGTACTTCGCCTTGAAGTGGGGGAGCATCCTCCGCAACTCGAACCTCGCCGGGGCGGATCAGGCGGCGGTCGCGTTTCACAACTGGCTGAAGGACCAACTCGCCCGCAACCGGCCCTACGACGAGTTCGTCCGCGGCATTGTCGCGGCGGCCGGCGAGTGGCAGGACGCGCCGGCCATCAACTGGTTGTGGCAGAACCGCGACGACCAGTTGCACCAGGTGACGGCGGACGTGGCCCAGGTGTTCCTCGGCACGCGGTTGCAGTGCGCCAAGTGCCACCACCACCCGTATGAGCGGTGGGGGCAGGCCGACTACTACGGGCTGGCCGGCTTCTTCACCCGCCTCGGTCGCAAGAACTTCGGCCAGCCGCCGCCGTACTACGCTAGCGCTACCCCCACCACCGGCGAGAAAGACCCGACCACCGGCAAGACGCCCGAACCGAAGTTCCTCGACGGTGCGCCCGGCAAGTTCTCCGCGGACGACGACCCCCGGCACGCGCTGGTGGACTGGATGGCCAAGCCGGAGAACCCGTTCTTCGCCAAAGCCCTCGTCAACCGCCTGTGGGGTCACTTCCTCTCCCGCGGCCTGGTGAGCGAGACGGACGACCTCCGCGAGACGAACCCGCCGAGCAACCCGGAGTTGCTCGACTGGCTGGCGACCGATTTCGTGAAGCACAAGTTCGACGTGAAACACGTCATCCGCACCATCCTGAACAGCCAGGTGTACCAGTTGAGCGCGGAGCCGACCGCGTTCAACGAGCACGACCGACAGAACTTCGCCAGGTACTACGCCCGCAGGCTCCCGGCCGAGGTGTTCCTCGACGCGGTGAACGCGACGTGTGGGGTGAAGGGCGGGTTCGGCGGCACCGGGGTGAGTGCGACCGCCCGCGCCATCGACCTGCCGCACGAAGGGTTTTCCTAGTACTTCCTCGACACCTTCGACCGCCCCAAGCGGGTGACGGTGTGCGAATGCGAGCGGTCCACCGGCGCGACCCTGGGCCAAGTGCTGCTGCTCGCCAACTCGGAGGAGGTGGAGAACAAGATCGCCGACGGCAACGGCCGGGTGGCGAGCTACTTCAAGGCCAAGAAGCCGACCGGCGAAATGATCGACGACCTGTACCTGACCGCGCTCGGCCGCCGGCCCACCTCCGCCGAGTGGAAGCGGCTCCACGAGCACATCGAGAAGGCGAAGGACAAGCAGAAGGCGGTCGAGGACGCACTCTGGGCGGTCCTCAACACCCGCGAGTTCCTGTTCAACCACTGACCTCGATTGCGGATTGCGGAGTGCGGAATGCGGAATTAAAGAACAGTACCCCGAACCACGCGAGGGAGTGTCTATGCCCATCGAACTCATCGACCAACCAATCCGCACTCCGCATTCCGCACTCCGCAATGGGATGTCTCGTCGGTCGATGCTCCGGGTTGGTGCGCTCGCGGTCGGCGGGCTGACGCTGCCCGGGCTGCTGAAAGCCCGTGCCGCCGAACCGACCACGCCGAAGAAGAGGGCGGTCATTCTCGTGTGGCTGGCTGGCGGGCCGAGCCACATCGACATGTACGACCTGAAGCCGGACGCCCCGGCCGAGGTGCGTGGCGAGTTCAAGCCCATCGCCACCAACGTGCCCGGCATCCACATCGGCGAACACCTCCCCCTCCAGGCGAAGCTGTTCGACAAGATGTCGGTGGTGCGGTCGGGGTATCACACCAACGCCGGGCACGGCATGGGCTCGCAGTGGATGCAGACCGGCTACCAGGCGACCATCGAGGTGAACGACAACATCTACCCGTCCACCGGGTCGGTGGTGTCGAAGCTGAAGGGGCCGAACGAACCCGGCCTGCCGGCGTATGTGAACCTGCCGAAGAAGGTCGCCTTCGGCGGGGCGGCGTACCTGGGCGCGTCGTACAACCCGTTCGCCCCGGACGCCAACCCGAACGAGGCGAACTTCCGGGTGAAGAACCTGACCCCGCCCGGCCGCGTCAGTGCGGAGCGGCTGGAGGCCCGCAAGAAGCTGGTGGGCGACATCGACACCATCCGCCGGGACATCGACCTGAAGGGCGACCTCGGCGGGCTGGACACCTTCTACCGCGACGCCATGGAGATGGTCACCAGCCCGAAGGCGACGGCGGCGTTCGACGTGGGCAAGGAGTCGGTGAAGCTCCGCGACCGCTACGGCCGCAACGACCTCGGCCAGAGCTGCCTGCTCGCCCGGCGGCTGGTGGAGGCCGGCGTCACGTTCGTGACGGTGCAGGCCGGCGGCGGGTGGGACACGCACTCGAACAACTTCACTGAGCTGAAGCGGCGGCTGCTCCCGCAGTACGACGCGGGGGTGGCGGCACTGGTCGAAGACCTGCACGACCGCGGGCTGGCCGACGACGTACTGGTCATCTCGCTCGGCGAGTTCGGGCGGACGCCGAAGATCAACAAGGACGCCGGCCGCGACCACTGGCCGGGCGCGATGAGCGTGCTGTACGCCGGCGGCGGGCTGAAGATGGGCCAGATGATCGGCACCACCGACTCGCAGGCGGCCTACCCGACCTCCAAGCCGTACTCCCCCGGCTGCATCCTGAGCACCATGTACCACGCCGTCGGCGTGGACTACAAGCACGTCTTCTACGACGACGGCAAGCGGCCCATGCCAGTGCTGAGCGAGGGCGAGCCGATCAAGGAGTTGGTGGGGTGACCATTCACCCCTCCGAGGTCCGGCGTGGAATGGCGTTGGTCGGTGACGATAACCGCCATCACCTCGTACTGGACACTTTTTGCGTCGGACCCATGCCTGGGGCGGGGTGGCGACCGTACCGTTTTCCTTGCCGATCGCTTGCAACTGGACAGGCCACGACTGTGACAGTTTCTCTATGGGGATTGGCTGAAGTGTTGAACCTGGAGACGCGCGAGTTCGAGTTCGTCTGCCGGCAGCACGACGAGCTACTTCTTGTCGATCCAAGTTCAGGTGAAGTCGTGGAGATCCCGGCTGCCCACTCGGAGTGTTCTCCAACCCCACCCCAGAACTCGCTCGTGAACGTCGCGATGTATTCCGGTCGGCCTGTCTGGATTCTTGGTCTTACCTCGCCAGCCGACGAGTAAGGCCTCTCCGTTTTGGCCTGGGTCTTATCATGCGCTCCGCTTCCCTCCTCACGCTTCTGCTCCTCGTCTCGACTGTTCACGCCGATCTGCCGTCGCCACGGTTGGATCGCCTCGCGCCGCTGGGGGCGGCGGCCGGCACGAGCGTGGAAGTCGAAGTCGTCGGGAACGACATCGAGGAAGCAACGAAGCTGATCTTCGACCACCGCGGCATCACGGCGAAACACCTCAAGGATCGCAAGTTCACGGTGACGGTGGGGGCGGACGTGCCGGCGGGCACCTACGACGCCCGGCTCGTCGGCAAGTACGGGATCACAAACCCGCGACTGTTCGCGGTGCAGCGCGAGATGGCCGAAGCGACGGAGGCCGGCGCGAACGAGGACCGCGACAAGGCGCAGGTGGTGGCGGTGAACAACGTCGTCAACGGCACCTCGAAGGGCGGCAAGGAGTCTGTCTTCCGGTTCCCGGCGAAGAAGGGGCAGCGGGTGGTGGTCGAGTGCTTCGCCCAGCGGCTCGACTCGCAACTCGACGGCACGCTCACGATCGCCGACGCCGAGGGCCGGTCGCTCGCGTCGAGTAGCGATTACTCTGGCAAAGACCCGCTCGCCGAGTTCGTCGCCCCTGCCGACGGCAACTACTTCGCGGTGCTGAGCGACCTCACCCTCCGCGGCGGGCACCCGTACCGGCTCGCCATCACCGACAAACCGCACGTCGAGAACCTGTTCCCGAACGTGCTGCAGGCCGGGAAGAAGGCCGATCTCACCGTGTTCGGCCGGAACCTCGGCACCGGGGCGAAGCCGTCATCGTGGACACTCAACGACCTGCCGCTCGACGCCCTCACCGAGAGCGTGACCCCGCCGGACGACATCCTGAAACGCGGGCGGTTCGCGTTCACCGACCACCCGACCGGCCATAGTGTGTTGCCGACCGCCGCCACCTGCACCCTTCACGGTTTCCAGCACCGCGGCGTCCCGCTGCTCGTTACTGACATCCCGGTGACACTGGAACAGGAGCCGAACGACGACCCGCTGAAGCCGCAGAAGCTCACGCTCCCGGCGGCGGTCGCCGGGCGGTTCGACAAGGAGCGGGACGCCGACTGGTACGAGATCACGCCGACGGAGAGCGGGTCGTATGCGTTCGACGTGTACTGCGAGCGGCTGGCCGGCCGGGCCGACCCGTACCTTGTGGTGTTCGACGAGAAGGACGCCCGCCTCGCCGAACTGGACGACTTCGGCATCCGCACGAACGCCTTCGACGGCCACCTCCGCGACCCGCAGGGGACCGTCAACCTGGACGCGAAGAAGAAGTACCGGGTGCTGGTGCAGGATCGCTACCGCCGGGGCGGGGCGCGCTACCAGTATGTGCTGACCGTCCGCAAGGCGGTGCCGGACTTCTACCCGGCGGTGATTCACCACCAGAACCCCGGACCCGGCGGCACCACCGTTCGCAAGGGCGGGGCGGCCTACCTGGACGTGATCGTTCACAACAAGGAAGGGTTCAACGGCACGGTGACGATCACCGCCGACGGGCTGCCGAAGGGGTTGCACGCTTCCCCCGTCACGATCACCAACGACAACCGCGGGGTGGTCGTGCTGTGGGCCGACAAGGACGCCGAGGAGTGGGTCGGGCCAGTCAAGTTGACCGCGACGGCCAAGAGCGGCGACGCCACCATCACCCGTGAGGTGCGGCCGTACTCCCGCGTCTGGAACTCCACGGACTTGAATTCCAGCCGGCCCACGCGGGATCTCGTGGTCGCTATCGCCGGCGAGCAAGCCCCGTTCGCGCTGACGCCGGTGGTCGAAACGCTGGAAGTCGAAGCCGGGAAGAAGGCCGAGGTGGTCGTGAAGGCCGACCGCCTGTGGCCGGACGCGAAGGGGGCGGTCACGCTCATCCCGCTTTCGCTCCCCAACCCGATCAAAATGGGCACGGCTACCGTCGCGGCGGACAAGGGCGAGGTGACGGTCACCTTCGAGGTGGCGGCGAACGCCAAGCCGGGCGAGTACACGGTCGTCGTCACCGGGCAGATGCAGGTGCCGTTCGCCAAGGACCCGAAGGCCGCCAAGCCGAACACGCTCGTCCCGCTCCCGTCCCGCCCGATCCGGCTCGTCGTCCGCGACGGCCCCAAGAAGTGATTTCTCAGACCGCTTTCGGTGCCCTCCACAACGCGACGCGCACCTGCACGGTGTGGAGGAGCGTGGCTGTCGGCATACCGCCGATGTCCGTCAGCGGAGCCTTTGGTCGGGGAGTCGGTCTTCGGCCGCACGGGTTGAACCCGCACGTGCCCGAACGGTCGTCTTGGGGCGGGTGCGCCGCCACGCCGTCAGCAGTTCGTGCGTCCGCCATGGCGTTTTGCCGCTCGCCAGCCGGTAGATGCCGATGCCGGGCAGGGTGAACCCGAGGAACAGCCCGATCCCGCCCACCCAGATGCGGCCGTACACGTTGTCAGACTCGCCGAGCAAAATGACCGCCCCGAACAGCAGCAACGGGAAGCCGAGGAGAATGAGCACCCACGGCAGCACGTACTGTCGGCGATATCGGATGGCCGCCATCTCGTCCACCATGTCACCGGCCCGCTCGTCGGACATGCCCGCGGCGGCGAGCGCCACCTTGATCTCCCGGTCGGACCGGCGGTCGCACACCCACGCGGCGGCCACGCCGGCGAGCGGGTCGTCCTCCGCCGCACCGTCTGGCGGCACCCACGTCAGGCCGTGTTCGTCCCGCACCGACTGCCCCAGTTCGGTCAGCAGGTCGGCGAGCAGGGCGAACTTGTCGCTGCCCACCATCACCGGCGTCCCGTTCACCAGCAGGGTGCGGATGACGACTTGCACGCCGGTCATGATTTCCTGAAGCTGCGACGGCCGTTCCACGTGGGCCAGCAGGATGTCCGCCAGCGGGATGGGGCGGTCGAGGTAGCTGCTGTACACCCGCCGGTTGGTGACCAGCGTCCCGGTGGTGCCGTCCTTGCGGGGCGAGCGGTCGAACAACACCAGCGGGGTCTCGTCCGGCTCCATTCCGCGGGCGAAGTGGCCGCGAGCCGCTCGGACCAACGCCGGGTCGAGCTGGGCGAACCGCTCGAGCGTCTGCTTCCCGTCGTGCTTCAGTGCGACGTCCGTGCCCACTCCCTTGGCGCGTGCGAGGCTCAGCAGCGGCGGGCTTGGTCCCACCCGCGCCACCGCCGCCTCGCCCGCCGGTTCAGGGGTTCTTTCCGCCCGACCGTCCGCCGGCTGCGCCCGCGGAAACCCTTGATCGCCACTCCCTTCTTGCGGCGGCTCATCGACACGGGAGTGTTCACGTCCTTCACAGGCTCTGGCGGCCAACGTAGGACGGGGAACTTTCACCACGGGTACGGGAGCGGGCAAGGGTAGCGGTTTCGGGGCGCGGTGTGCTTTCGGCACGGGGACCACCGGCTCCCCGCACTTGGGGCAACGGGTCTTTCGCCCGGTGTGCATCGGCAGGCACTTGATCGACCGTTCGCAGTGCGGGCAGGAGAAGCGGAAGTAGCCGTCCATCGGCTGGTCTCGGTGGGGTGGGGTGAGCAGGGGCGGAACGCGAGCGGTCAGAAGTCGGACACCACCTCGCCGCCGTTGATGCTGCCGACCGCCTGCCACACGGGAAGTGCGATGCTGTTGCTCACCCACCGCACCGACCCGTCGCCCAGGAGGGCGTTTACCCCGCCGTTGTGGTTGCTGCGGGCAGCAATGTCGATCAACCCCCACGCTGTGGCGCGACCGTCGCACGGGGCATTGGGGCGGTTCAGGCAGCCGCTGATTGTCCACTGCGCATCGGGAATGCGGGAGTTCGGCCCGCGCAGGTGGGTGTACGCGGTGCCGGCGTCGTGCGCCCAGGTGCCCCGGTAGTCCCCACCGATCACCTCCGACACGATCACCGTGTTCGACAGCCCGTCGGTCACCCACCCCATCGAGCGGGTGACGTTGACGTTGAACAGGGCGGTGCGGGTCGCCGGGTTGAGACCGGCCTGCGACCCGTAGATGTCGTTCTGAGTGGCCGCCGGCGACACCGTCCGCTCCACTACCGTCCCGTCCGGGCTGAAGCAGCCGGCGTAGTTGGCAATGGCGTCCCCGTTGAAGTGAACCCCCGTGACGACGCCGCCCACGTCGGACGGGCACTGGTAGCTCGCCACCACGGTGCGGAACGCCGGGCCGTTCACCGCCTGCCAGTTCGGCCCGCCATACCCCACCTGGACGTCGATGGTGCGGGACAGGTTGCCTTGTTCGAGGTACGGCATGACGTGCCATGCCCACGCCGTGCGAACCGACCGCGACGGGCCATACATCACCCATGTGTTCTTCGGGAAGTGGGTGTTCACGTCGTGGTAGTGGTGCAGGGCGATGCCGAGTTGCTTCAGGTTGTTCTGGCACTTCAGACGGGCGGCGGCTTCGCGGACCTTCTGCACGGCGGGCAGGAGGAGGCCGATGAGGATGGCGATGATGGCGATCACCACCAGCAACTCGATCAGCGTGAAGGCGTGGCGACGGGGCATGGGGAGTGACTCCGAAGGGGAGAAGCGGTGCGTTTGGTCCACGGAAAGGTGTCAGGCGTCGGCGAGAAAACCGGACAAGGAAATTGGGCGGGTGGCCATCTCGACCACCCGACCGGTAGCGTAACCCGTTGTGCGGTCGGCCGTTGAACCGATTCGCGTCTGCGGGAATAGGAAAATTTCGGGAATCACTGTCCGCCTCCGCCGGTTCGTGGTGACACTGATTGGCCAGACCGAGTCCGCCCGCCCGTTGGGATTCGCATGGTCGATCCGCCCCCGGCCCTGGTGCCGCCCGTGTGTGCCGCCCCCGCCCGGCATCCCTTCCCCGACTTGCGCCCCGACATCGTGCGGTGGGGCATGGGCGGGCAGGGCGTGGAGTCGCTGGTGTCGCTCGGGGAGGCGCACGTCCGCGGTCTGCGCGAGTGGGAGGAGCAGGGCGGCAAGGCGGGCTGGGTGCGAGAGCGAGTCCGCGTGTGGCTGTTCCACCACTTGTTTGACCCTCACGCCGCCGAACTCACCCGCCGGGTGCGGGCGCGGTACCCCCGCCTGCCGTCCCCGGACGCGGTCGTGAGCAAAGCGTGGATGCGGGCGTTCCAGTGGTGGCTGAAGGACGACCGCCAGCCGGTGTCGAACCCGATGGGCTGGCTGATGAACGCTACCGGGTACGCCAGCCTGGATCGGTCGAGCGTGATGGGCGGCCTGTTCGCCCCGTGGCCGGACCAGTCCGACGGCGGGTTCGACCCGTCCGACCCGGTCGCCGGTCGGCCGGACGCGGAAGCCGAGCAGGCGGAGTGGGCCGGCCGGGTGGTGCGCGCCTTGGGCGAACTGACGGCGGACGAGCGAGCGATGTTGGAATTGAAGTTCGGTGACGATCTGAACTACGCCGAGATCGGCGAGACTTTCGGCATCAGCGAAGAGGCCGCGCGGAAGCGGCTGACCCGCCTGCTCAGTCACCTGCGGAAGAAACTTGACCCTCCACTCGGGGAGTCCCGCTCATGACCAGTCAAGATGTCACGCTCAGCCCGAGTGAGGAGCTGACCGACCGCGTTGTGCAGGAGTTGGAGTCGACCCCGGCGGGCGAGTGGGCCGGGGTGCTCGACCGGCTTGTTCGCGCGCACCCGCACCACCGGGATGTGATCTACGGCACCGCCGAGTTGCACCGTCAGCTAGCCCGCCGGTCGGCCCCCGCCGCAGACGGTCGCCGGCTCGAACCCGGTGACACGCTCGGCCCGTTCGAGATCGTTCGGCTGCTCCGCCGCGGCGGGATGGGCGAGGTGTACCTGGCCCGGCAGACGGCGCTCGACCGGCCGGTCGCCCTGAAGGTGATCCGCCGCGGGTTCGTCAACCCGGTGGCGCGGGGGAAGTTCACCCAGGAGAATCAGGTGCTCGCCCGCCTGCACCACTCGAACATCGTGCCCGTCCACTTCACTGGCGAAGACGGCGGGCTTCAGTACTGCGTCATGCATTTGGTCGACGGGGTGCCTCTCGACGAGGTGATCGCGGAGGTGCGTCAGACTTCCGCCATCGGCGGAGCCACCCCGAGTGTGTCCACACTCCGGCAGGCGGTGGGCAATGTGCCGACCACCCTCAGCGCGGCCGCGGGCCAGCCGTCGCCGACCGCGGTCGATGCCGGCGTCGATGTCCCGTTACCGGCCGCGGCGGTCTCCCTGTCGCGAGTCTACTGCGGCGAAGTGGCCGACCTGATCGTGCAGGCGGCCGACGCCCTCCAGCACGCCCACGCCTGCGGCGTCATTCACAGGGACGTAAAACCGTCGAACTTGCTCGTCGACCGGCACGGGAAACTGTGGGTGATCGACTTCGGGCTGGCCGGCATGGTCCGCCGTTCGGCTGACGGGGACGTGTCGCCCTCCCCCGCCCTGCCGCCGGCCGGCGTGCTCGACTGGCCGACCACCCTGGGCGGCACCCCGCAGTACATGCCGCCGGAGCAGTTCCAGGGCCGCGCGGACGAGCGGTCGGACGTGTACAGCCTCGGGCTGGTGCTGTTCGAGTTGCTCACCCTGCGGGCGGCATTCCCGCGGGGGGGGTGGGCGGCGGTGGAACGACAGGTGAAGGCGGCCGGCCCGCTCGACCCCCAAGCCGTGGTGCCGACCGTGCCGACCGACCTGGCCGCGATCGTCCGCAAATCGACACACCAGGGGCCGAGCCACCGCTACCAGACGGCGGCGGAGTTCGCGGCCGATCTGCGGCGGTGGCGAGAGGGTGTGCCGACCGTCGCCCGGCCGCTCGGCCCGCTCACCCGCCTGTGGATGTGGGTGAAACGAAACCCGTGGCGGGCGACAGCGGTCGCGGGGGTGTTCGCCGCGGTGCTGGCGGCGGTAGTGGGCGTGGCGTCGGGGCAGGTGTTGGGGGCGCGGGCCGACGCCGCCGAAGCGCGGGGGAAGGCGAACGCGGAGCGGGCCGAGCGGGAGAAGGCGGAGTTCGCCCGCGGGGTGTTGGAGGTGCAGCGGGAGCACGCCGACCGCCCGCACCGCACCGGCTGGGTGAAGGAAGTGCAACGGAAACTGAACGCCCTGATTGCCGCCCGGCCGGGGGCCGACCTGCGTGACCCGGCGGTCGATACGCTCGGCGACCTGGACGCGAGTCCGGTGTGCCGGTGGGACGCGGAGATGGGGGGCGACCGGTTGGGCGGGTTCGCGGGCGTCGCGTTCAGCCCGGACGGGAACAAGGTGGTGGCCGGCGGCTGGTGGCAGCCGAATCAGAAGCCGTCCTTCGCGGCCGTGTGGGACGGTCACGCCGCGAACAAGCCGGTGCCCACCACTCGACCCGGTGCCGGCGGGGTCGCCTTCCCGGACGCCGACTCCCCGCTCACCCTCCTGCCGCCCGTCAAGGGTGAGAAAGGGCCGGTGCTGTGGCATGTGGGCACGCACACGAAGTTGCTCGAACTGCCACTTCCGGGGCCGGGTGAAATCGGGCAACTCACCCTGTCCGCCGACGCTCGGTTTGCGGCCGCCGTTTTCACCCCCGCCCGCGACGGGGAGAAGGCACCCCCGCGGACGATCCTGTGGGCCATCGACCGCAAGGCCGGCACGTCGAAAACGGTGGACGACTGGCCGGGCGACCCGACCTCGCTGGCGTTCTCCTCCGACGGACGACTGCTGGCGACCGGCACCGAAACCGGGGGCGTGACCGTCCGCAGTTCGGCCGACGGCAAACCGCTTTTCGACCTGAACGAAAGCCGGCTGCCGGTGACCGCCCTCGCGTTCGGGCGGAGCTTTCACCGGCCGAGTGCGGTGACGAAGGAGGAGTTGACCGGGGCCGGCGTCTGGCAACTGGCAGTCGGCCGACAGGGGGGCGACCTGGCCGTGTGGGATCTGCGCACTCGTACCCGCACGAACTCGTACCGCGGCAGCTACACCGACGTTCACGGGGTGGCGTTCTCGCCCGACGGGGCCACCCTCGTGTCGTGCGGACGGCACGAGCCGCTCGTGTGGGATGTCGCCTCCGCGCAACCGCTCCTCCGTATCACCGACCCGCGGCACGCCTTCCTGCGGAACTGGACGGAGGGGGTCGCGGTCTCGACCGTCGGCGACAAACTGGCGTTCGGCAGCGCCGCCGCGTTCGGTGATCGTGGCGGGCTGGACGTGTTCCGACTGGACACGGCTCGCGGGGTGCGGACGTACCGCGGACTGTCCGGGGTGGTGGAGCAGGTGTGGCTGTCGGCCGACGGCAGGCACGTGGCGGCCCTCGCCCACAACTGGCAACTGGGTGTCTGGGAGCGGGAGAGCGGGCGGGTGGAGTTCGTGTGGGACACGCCCGTGGGCTGGACGCCGGACAACGCCGCCGTCGCCTTCCACGCCGACTCGCTGCTGTTCGCCAGCGGCAGTCGGGCGACCCGCTGGAGCCTGAAGACGGGCGAACGGACCGACTCATGGGACTTGCCCCGCGGGCTGGATGACCACTTCCTCCTACGGCCCGGCGAGTCGACTCTGCTGGTGCGGAGCGACCCCGGCGAGGCGGACGGGCCGCGGGTCGTCCGCGCTCGCGAGTTGCTCCCGGACGGCAAACTGGCCGCGGTGTACGACCTGCGCGGGGAGAAATTGAACAAACCCGAACTCGTCACCCTGGCGGCGGACGGCCGCATGCTGGTGATGGAAACGGGCTTCGACCCTCGCCGGTCGCACCTGTTCGACGGGCGGACGGGCAGACGGATTCCGGTCGAGAGCGAGTGGCTCCCGGAGGGTGCCAACTTCCTCCTGTCCGACAGCGGGCGGGTCGTGTTTGTGGGCGAGTGGTTGACCGCCGACACGGTGCGGACGCACGTCATCCGGCTCGCCGATCAGAAGCGGCTGGCCGCGCACCCATTCCAATTGAATCAGGTGGACGACGCCGGGAAGCTCGGCCTGCTCAGCCTTCCCCTCACGTCGGCCCGCCCGTGGGACAACGGGGTGGCACTCTATCGCGTCGGCGACGACCGGCCGCTGGTCACGTTCGACCTCGGCCGCCCACCAGTCGGCCAACGCATCAGCCGCGACGGCAAGTGCGTGGCGTGGGGACGTCGGGACGGGACGGTGTGCGTGGCCGACGTGAACCCTTGCCTGGAACAGCTCGCGCCCTTCGGCACCCGCTAGCCCGCATACACAGTACCCTTCCCTGAGTCCACTCATCACCCGTCCGCTCGCCCACGTCGCCGTCGCGTTCCCCTCGCCGGCCGCCGTCGCCGAGCGCACCGTGTCCGAGTCCTTTGTCAACAAGTATCGGGGGGCACCAACGGCGCGGCAGCGTGGCGGCGTGGCGGCTTTTACCGGACACGTTCTTGTGTCCGGTCGCCCCGAGTGGTAGAAGAAGGCATCCGCCGGTGTTCGCTTCTCCGCCGAGTCTGCCCCACCGTGAAAGTGTTCGCCTTCCCGCTGGTGGTGTTGTTGACGTCCGCCGCCGTCTCGGTGGCCGCGCCGACCGGCCCGCACTTCGAGAACGACATCGAGCCGCTGCTGAGCCGTCACGGGTGCAACTCGTCCGGTTGCCACGGCAAGGCCGAGGGTCAGGGCGGGTTCAAGCTGTCCGTGTTCGCCTTCGACCCCGGTGCCGATTACTCCGCGCTCGTGAAGGAAGGCCGGGGGCGGCGGATCAACGCCGCCGCGCCGGACGAAAGTCTGCTGCTCCGCAAGGCCAGCGGCACGATGCCGCACGGCGGCGGCATCCGCATCAAGGCCGACGCGAAGGACTACGCCACCCTCCGGAACTGGGTCGCGGCCGGGATGCCGGTGGGTGATCCGAACGCGCCGAAGTTGGCTTCGCTGCGTGTCGAGCCGACGGAGAAAGTCCTCGGTACGAAGGCGCCCCAGCAACTGCGCGTGTTCGCCAAGTACACCGACGGCCGCGAAACGGATGTGACGGAACACGCCCGCTTCCAGGTGAACCACGAAGGCGTGGCGTCCGTGACCGCGTCGGGGTTGGTGACGACCGCGGAGACGCCGGGTGAAGTGGCGGTGATGGCCGCGTACATGGGCGAGGTCGGACTGTTCCGGGCCATCGTCCCGCGGCCGGGCGTGGCCGTCGCTCCAAGCAAGCTGCCGGAGTTCAACTTCATCGACGGCCTCGTCGGGAAGAAACTCGCCAAGCTGAACGTCGCGCCGTCGGGCCTGTGCGACGACGCCGAGTTCCTCCGCCGCGTCACAATCGACCTCGCCGGGTCGCTGCCGGCGCCGGAAGAAGTGCGAGCGTTCCTTACGGACAAATCGTCGGACAAGCGGACCAAGCGCGTCGAGGAATTACTAAAGCGACCGGAGTTCGCCGACCTCATGGCGCAGCGGTGGGCCGACATCCTCCGCGTGGACCGCCAGGCGCTCGGCCACGAGCGGGCCCACGCCTACTACCGCTGGATTCGGGACGCCTTCGCCGAGAACAAGCCGTTCGACGCCTTCGCCCACGAACTGCTCACCGCCGAAGGGCCGCTGAAGGAGGTGCCGGCGGCGAACTTCTTCAAGGTGGTCACCAAGCCGGGGGAGGCGGCCAGCACGCTCTCGCAGGTGTTCCTCGGCGTGCGGATCGCCTGCGCCGAGTGCCACCACCACCCGGCCGACCGCTGGACGCAGACCGACTACACCGGCATGGTGTCGTTCTTCACGCCGCTCACTGCAAAGGGTTCCGGCACGTCGGAAGCGCTGCTCGCCAGCGGCGACCCGACCTCGAAGCACCCGCGGACCGGCGAGAGTGTGTTCGCCTATGCCCTCGGCACGGCGATGCCGAAGGCGAACCCGACCGGCGACCGCCGGGCCGTCCTCGCCGAGTGGATGACCGATCCGAAGAACCCGTTCTTCGCCCGCAACCTCGCTAACCGCATGTGGACGATGCTGCTCGGCCGCGGCATCGTGGAGCCGGTGGACGACGTGCGGGCGACGAACCCGCCGTCGAACCCCGAACTGTTGGACGGCCTCGCTGGGTTCGTCGTCGAGAAGAAGTTCGACGTCCGCGCCCTCGTGCGGGAGATCTGTGCGTCCCGCACCTACCAGACCTCCTCCGCGCCGAACGCCAGCAACGAGAAGGACGAACTCAACTTCTCCCGTGCCCTGTTCAAACGGCCCGACGCCGAGGTGCTGCTCGACATGATCTCGCAGGCGACCGGCGTGGCCGAGCGCTACCCCGGCATGCCCGCCGGCACGAAGGCGATCCAGTTGTGGGACAGCAAGGCGAAGCACGACTTCCTCCGGCTGTTCGGCCGGCCGCAGCGGGCCACCGCGTGCGAATGCGAGCGAAACACCGAACCGAGTACGGGGCAGGTACTGAACCTGCTCAACTCACCGGAGTTGCAGAAGAAGCTGGCCCACGAGTCCGGCACCATCGCCAAGCTGATGGCGGCGCAAACCGACGACGCGAAGCTCGTCGAGGAACTGTACCTCCGGCTCTTCGGCCGCTTCCCCACGGCGAAGGAGGGCGAGAATGCCACCGCGTACCTCGGTCGGAAGACGAGCGAGCGCCGCAAGGCCGCCGAAGACCTGATGTGGGCGATGCTGAACTCGCTCGAATTCCAGTTCAACCACTGACCTGCCGGGTGCCCAATGCGTCTCCCTTTCTGCGACGGCCTGACCCGGCGGGGCGCCCTGCGCCTGGGCACAGCGGCGGTGTTCGGGTTGCCGTTCACCACCGCCAACTTGCTCCGTGCGGCCGAGGCGAAGAAGCCGGCGAAGGACGTGTCGCTGATCTTCGTGTTCCTGCACGGCGGCCTCAGCACCATCGACACGTTCGACATGAAGCCGGACGCGGCGGCTGAATTCCGGGGCGAGTTCAAACCGATTCCGACGAAGCTGCCCGGCCTGCAAGTGTGCGAACACCTGCCGAAGTTGGCCCAGGAGACCGACAAGTATTCGCTGGTCCGCTCCTTCCGCCACCACAACTCGGACCACGGCCCGGCCGACCACTACATGCTGACGGGGTACTTCCCGACCGCAGGGTTCAACCCGAACCTGTCGCCGAACAACCAGAGGCCGGCGCACGGGTCGGTGATCGCCAGGAAGCTCGGCCCGGTCGGGTCGGTGCCGCCGTATGTGTGCCTGCCGAAGATGCACCCGAGTTGCGGGCCGGCGTACCTCGGCGCGAACCACGCCCCGTTCGTCATCGACAGCGACCCGAGCTCGCCGAACTTCCAGGTGCCCGACCTCGCACCGCCGCCGGCCATCGCCGCCGACCGCCTCGGCGACCGCCGGCACCTGCTCGCCCAGGTGGACCGCTTCCAGAAGTCGGCCGAAAGCCGGGCGAACAAGCAGGCCGCCGCGGTGGAGACGTTCCAGGGGAAGGCGTTCGACCTGATGACCTCCCGCGACGCGAAGAAGGCGTTCGACATCTCGGCCGAGCCGGACAAGCTCCGCGACGCCTACGGCCGGCACTCGCTCGGCCAGTCGTGCCTGCTCGCCCGCCGGCTGGTGGAATCCGGCGTGCGGTGCGTCACCATCGACCACAGCAACTGGGACACGCACGACGGCAACTTCGCCACACTGAAGAACTCCCTGCTGCCGATGTTCGACGCCGGCATCAGCACGCTGTTCCGCGACCTGTCCGACCGCGGGCTGCTGGACACGACAATGGTGGTCGTCACCGGCGAGTTCGGTCGGACCCCGCGGATCAACAAGAATGCGGGCCGCGACCACTGGGGGCCGGCGTTCACAGTGATGCTCGGCGGCGGCGGGCTGAAAGCCGGCGTCGTGGTCGGCGCGTCGGACGCGCGGGCCGAGAAGCCGGCGACCGACCCCTACGGCCCGGAAGATCTGGCTGCGACCATGTTCACCCGCATGGGCATCGACCTGAAGGACGAGTTCCACACGCCCGACGGCCGGCCGGTCGCCATCGTGAACAACGGCAAGGTGATGAAGGAGTTGATTTAGAGCGGTTCCCGTGATGGTGTAGCGTCCGGGTAGCCACAACTGCGGAAGTAGTTGCGGCATTCCTGCGGCGTGAAGGTGTCGGTCAACTGCCCGAGCAACTCCTCCACCTCCGGGATTGTCCGCTTGGCCGCCGCCC